>CAMLNK010000073.1 GCA_946481035.1 uncultured Dyadobacter sp.
TTACACATTGTCCTGGACCTATTGGAAATTCCCGGAGCTGAATTTTGGCAAAACATTCTTCCCGCGTTACGACCGCCGCCACGATCTTTCGGTGGTAGGCATTTACGAACTGAGCAAAAGGATTACACTCTCGGCCACCTGGGTGTATGGTACCGGCAATGCATTGACGCTCCCGGTGTCGAGCTACCGCGCGGCGACGGATAATTTCGTCACCCGCCTTACACCCGACGGCAAGCCTGCGATCAACTGGTTTGGCCCGACGGTAAGCGAGTACGGCCAGAAAAACAGCTACCGTGCCGAGCCGTTCCACCGTATGGACGTCGCCATTCAATTCCATAAGAAGAAAAAACGGCATGAGCGTACCTGGGAGTTCGGAGTTTACAATGCCTACAACCGTCGCAACCCGTTCTTTTACAATATCGACGAAGAAATCGTTATTCTTCCCAATGTAACCCCTGCCACGCCCGTTCCCAAATACACGCTGAAACGCTATTCACTGTTTCCGATACTGCCCTATTTCAGCTATAACTTTAAATTTTAAAAGCCGCCATGTTTCCCAGATATATCGTTTTCCTGTTCCTGACATTGTTCCTGGCGGCGTGCGAATCACTTGTGACGGACGTCGACGATGCCGACCTCCCGCAAGTAGAATCGAAACTGGTGGTACAATGCTTTATTTCGCCCCAATCGGCACGTATCAATGTGATAGTGACGGAATCCGTTCCGCTTTTTGCGGAACCGGACCTGAAAGGCGGCGTAATACCGAATGCGCTCGTCAAACTATCCGACGGGGCCCGGGAAATCTCAATTCCATTTGATACCACCAATCAGCTTTACTCGATCGATAAAAGCGCGCTCCCCATTTTACCGGGAAAAACCTATTTCCTTTCGGTAGCCGATAGTAAGCGCTCGGTAAGTGCGACCTGCACGGTTCCTGCGATTGCCGTGGTGCCGAAAACCTATGAAATCGACACCTCTTCTTCCGGCGATATTTCGGCTCGGGATACTTCTCTCACTGTTAAGTACACTTGGAACGACATTGCCGGGCAGACCAACTATTATCGAGTGCGCGCATCGCTCGACCTGGAATATAGCCTGCCGGAAGGTGTCACTTCCAATCAAGGGCAACTCATAGAGAAAAGAGTCCGCAACCGGTTCAATTTCAGCTGGGACGACACCATTGGCAGAAACGATTTCCGCAACGATATAAACCTGGACGGAACCGATTTCAATTCACCCACCGGTCGTGTAAAGCTGCCCAAACCTGTTGCCTACACTGCAGGTGACGGCACGGCGTATCTTTCCTTCCCTAAAAGTAAGATCGTGTCCATCACCATGGAAGTGTACAATACCGATGAGCATTATTTCAAATACCATCGCTCCGTACAAACGCGGGGTGATTCGGACAACCCGTTCGTAGAACCTTCGTTGATCTACACCAATATCGAGGGCGGGCTGGGCTGTTTTGGGTCATATAATTCGGGGCAATTGATTTATCGTCCCAAATAATCCGGTTTATTTCCTGTCCGGGTTCTACAAAATCTGGCAAATTGAGGTCAAAGTACCTCAAAATGTACATCGCCGGAAACCCATTTTTACGGCAAAAACGGCTGTTCAGCAAGGCATACTTTTTTCCCTGACGAGGATCAAATCGCTATCAGTTTTCAACCAATCAGATCATCCATCTTAACAATAAATATCATGGACTTGCAAGGATCAGATCAGGATAAGGTTAAGAAACCGCATCCTTCCAACAAAAACATGACTGAGCCCGATACGCTCATCGAAACACTTGAGGATTTGCAGGAGCAAGGCTATACTTACGACTTTAACCTCACGGCCCATGCCCTGGAAGTGCATCAGGACGACGGTATCTGCCTGACGTTGTCACCCGAGGATTTCGACATTGTACAGGTGTACCGTTTCGAAGGAATGACCAACCCGTCGGATATGTCGATTTTGTACGCGATCGAGTCGAAAGACGGGCTCAAAGGGACGCTCGTGAGCAGCTATGGCGTGTATGCCGACGCGATGTCCAACGAAATGATCAAAAAACTGGATACACGCAGCTCGCTCATCGTTCATCACCCGGAAGACGACGATATGGCGCATTAAAGTGAACTGACCATGGAAATGATTGAATTGACCGAAGAACTCATTGAATCGGCCGAGCAAAGGTCTGCCGGCCTACCCTATCCGCAATTTGTAAAGAACCTGAAAGCCATCGGGATCGACAATTATGAAGTGAAGGTAAAAAACCGCAAACGTACTTATACGTCCGTTAACGGCGATAAGCTCATTATCGCCGGCGACTTGCCGGAGTTTGAATGCGCGGAGGCATTCGAACTGGAAGAGGTGAAAGCGGCCATCCAACGCACCCAGGAAGGCATTACCGATTACCCGACTTTCCTGCGCGAGATAGGCGCCGCGGGCATACACACGTACGTAGCCGACCTCACAGGTATGAAAGTGATTTACCAGGGTCCCAATTCCGAATATGAATACGAGGAAATGATCCCGGAAGCCTAGAATGCTTTCAGTCTGCCGCACATGGTTTCCAGCAGATTGTCGGTAAAATCGTGGTGCGTGACGAACCTGACGAGCCCCTTTCCGAATGTCACGGCCAGGATTCCGGCTTCGGCCAGGCGGCTTACATATTCCTTTTCGGAAATACCGTCGTGCAGCCTGATGATGACAATGTTGGTATCGACGGGAAATACTTCGGCTACTTCCGCCCTCGCGGCGAACAACTGCCCTATCGCTCTGGCGCGGATGTGATCTTCTTTCAACCGGTCGACGTGGTTGTCGAGCGCGTAAATGCCCGCTGCCGCCAGGAACCCAGCCTGCCGCCAGCCGCCGCCCATTACTTTACGGAAACGGCGCGCCTCACGGATCGTTTCACGAGTACCGAGCAGCAGCGAACCGACAGGGCAGCCAATGCCTTTGGAAAGACAAATGCTGATGCTATCGAATACCTGCCCGTATTGCGCGGGCGTCTCGCCCGTCTCGACCAATGCATTGAACAGCCGCGCGCCATCCAGGTGCAGTGGGATATTGTGTTGTCGGCAAACGTCACGGATTGCTTCTATTTCTTTAAAATCGTAATAGCAACCGCCGCCTTTGTTCATAGTGTTTTCGAGTGAAACCAGCCGGGTAACAGTCGAATGAACGTCGTTTTCCGGGCTGATCGCTTCACGGACCTGCTGTGCGGAGAGCCTTCCGCGGTCGCCGTCGATGAGCTTCACGGAGGAAAAGGAATTGAGCATAATGCCCCCGCCCTCGTACAGATAAATATGCGAATGCTTATCGCAGATTACATCGCTGCCTGGGCGCGTATGTACGCGGATCGCCAGTTGGTTGGTCATGGTACCGGAGGGGCAAAATAGCGCGTCCTCCATCCCAAAAAGCTTCGCTGCCTTTTCCTGCAGTGCATTCACGGTCGGATCGTCACCGAAAACATCGTCGCCTACCTCCGCGCTCCACATGGCGTCCTGCATTTCAGGGGTGGGCTTGGTAATGGTGTCACTGCGCAGGTCTATCTTCATTTCAAAAGCATTCATTGGGTATTCAATTGCGATTTCGCGCCAAATTAATGCTTAATGCTGATTTCCGGGCAGGTATTGCTCACTTTAAACGGGTATATTGCAGGCAAAATCAAGTAGTATGGAATTCGAAGAATATCTGAAATCAAAAAAAATAGATGCGGGTGCATTTAAAAAAGGCGACGTGCTGCGCTACCAGGAATGGAGCGGCCTGTTCGAAACCATGCATCCCGAAAGTTTCACAGCCCATAAAAAATTCCTGATCAACGAAATACGCCGCCGGTATCTTCTCCAAGAGGGTTAACCCCGCATTTCCTCCATCAACTTCATCAATATCCCGACGGTTTTCTCGGTCTGCTCCTTGCTCGGTGTCGTGTCCCAATTACCTACAATGCCGTTGCTCCCGATGTAAATGCCGTCTTTGCGCGCGATGAAATTGGCGCCCTGCGTATATAACTTGTAATTCACGTCGCCCTGGGGAATCAGGCAGGAAAGCTGGCCAGAAACGGGCGTCAGCTCCTGGTCATTGAAAACCGGCTTTGCGCCCAGCCCCATGCAGTTGACCACCACTTTCTCGGGCAATGCGTCGATATCTTCCAGTTTTTTGATCTCGTGGATTTTCACCTTCCCGCCGAACATCGTGAAATCCTGCAACTGGTGCCGCAGGTAGGTTGGTATATTGAACATGATATTCGTCCGGCGCGTCACATGATCGGCTTTGAACGGATGCTCCTTCTTTTCCAGCCGCACGCGCTCCGGCAATAGGCCTTCTATCTCAAAATCTTCACCGCCGGCACCGGGAACGTACACCGGGGCTTCCTTGAAAACACCATATTCCTCTGCCCAGCTGGCAATGTCGTTCATGCCTAAAAGAAACTGGAACCTGCGGAACGAAAACCGCGTCGCTTCTTCCCAAATCGCCTGGAATTCGGGCTTGGCGATCTTTTTATCGCAAACCCGCGATGCAGGCGACCAGGTGCCGGTAGCGAGGTTGCTGGTCACATTCGGCGGCACATCTTTGGTGTAAATAGTTACCTCACAGCCGCTTTCCTGCAACAGCCGCGACGTCGCAATGCCGACGGTACCGCAACCCAACACCGCAATTTTCTTTTCGCCGGTCGCCAGCACATTCTTCCGCGCAATGTTTCCCGTACCCCACGACAACGACCAGCCGCTGCCGCCGTGGCCATAGTTGTGAACGATCGTCTTGTTGCCCATCTGCTCCACATCCAGCCTCGGCCCCGAAGCCCGGAATGGCCGCAAACCGACCGTTTCCTTCACAATGCGATCCATTGAAAGGCGCAGTTTGGGAATCTGATGATAGCCTCTGCTGATGTGAAAATGTTTGTCCGGATACCTCAATTCGGATCTTGGAGCACACGAAGATGCAACTGCGCCTAATGCGAAGCTGGCCGGAATGGCTTTTTCAAAGAAATTTCTGCGGTTCATCGGTTGGGAGTGAATAGTAATGGGAATTGTGGAATTTAACCACCAACCGTTATGAATGCAAATTTTATATGGTAGTGTTAAAAAATATCAAAATATTCTATCCTGAAATACAATTTCTACCATCCGGGCGCCACTATCAATACCCATTAATTTTTGGAAAGAGAAAAAGGCATATCTGCTTCCTGCGTGCCCCATTGCTTGTTGGGCTTGTCCCCCATTTGAAGGATCAATGTGCCGCCCTTTAAAAGCTCTCCGTGCGTAAGGTAGGTGCGGGTAAAAGGCTTGCCATTCAGTGTCGCCGATTGGATGTAACGCGCATTGTCCGAAACACCTTTTGCCTTTACGATAAACCTGCTCTTTTTGCCTGTTTCAATGGAAACTTCTTCGAAAACGGGACTTCCGAGCACATATTGATCCGTACCGGGCGCTACCGGGTAAAAGCCCATCATACTGAACGCCAGCCAGGCCGACATCTGCCCTCCATCCTCATTGCCGCTCAATCCGCCGACACTGGTATCATATTCACTGCGGATAATCGTCCGCGTCCATTGCTGCGTTTTCCACGGCTGGCCCCCGAATGCATACAGGTAGGCAATCTGGTGATTGGGCTCATTGCCGTGCCAGTAATGCCCCTGATCGAACAATGTATCGAGCTTGGCCGTGAAACGGTTTTCTCCGCCCATAATCTTCTCCAATCCTGCAATATCTTGCGGCACAAACCATGTGTATTGCGCCGGTGAGCCTTCGGTTATGAAGCTGGCGCGCTTGGCGAACGGGTCGAAATTGGCGATCCAGCGGCCATCGGCGTACCGCCCGCGTGCATAGCCGGTCGACGGATCGATTACGTTGCGGTAGTTGAGTGCGCGGTTGCGGAGTTGTTCGGCATCTTCCTTTTTCCCTAAACCCGCTGCAAGGGTCGACAGGCAAAAGTCGTCATACGCGTATTCGAGCGTGCGCGACACCTGCTCGCGCTTGTGAAATGCCTGCCATACGCTGTCTTCCAGCGGCACGTAGCCGTATTGCAAATAGGATTTCAACGCCCGACGACCTTGTCCGGCCTCGTAGCTTTTCGCATTGGTATTCACTTCAAATGCATTCTTACGCAGAAAGTTATAGGCGGTATTCACGTCGAAATTCCGCACATTCTTCGCGTAAGCATCTGCGACTACCGATAATGCATGATCGCCTACCATGGCCGCTGTATAATGGTTCCAGCAGGGAAAAATCGGCATCCAGCCGCCCTGCTCCGCTTTTTTCACGAGCGATTGCACCATATCTCCGGCCCGTTTCGGTTCCAGTATGATGCCCAGCGGCATTGCCGCGCGGAAGCTGTCCCACATGCTGAAATCGCAATAATAGTCGAAACCGTCGGCCTTTTGCAGCGGGGTACCGCCTGCAAACGAGGGGTAGCTGCCGTCTACATCGGAGAAAAGCCTTGGCGAAAGTTTTGTCCGGTACAATGCACTGTAAAAAAGCGCCTTATCATCTTCGCTGCCGGTAACCTCCACCTTACCCAATGCTTCATTCCAGGCATCGTGCGACGATTTCCGCACAGCCTCGAATGTTTTTGTGCCCAATTCTTTTTCGAGGTTCGCCCGCGCTCCTTCGATGCTTGTGAAAGAAGTGCCGATGCGGACGGTAATCACCTGTTTTTCATCCCCAAACCCAACATAAGCCCCGAGCTTTTCCCGGTTTCCTTTGCCGGTGAGTATCCTACCCATGGGCGTAATGGTATCGCCCAGCCACACACCCGACTGCATGAATTTCTGATCGAACTTCATCACAAAATATCCGCTGATGCCCGCCGGCTGGCCCGAGCCCTGGTAAATGCGGTGAACGGGATTGTACCCCACTATCTCCCCGCGCTCACGCAATACTTCCACGAAACCTTCGCCTTCATCACTGTTGGGTTCGATGATAATAAACGACTCTTCGCCGCTCTCAAACTTGAACCGCATCATAGCCGTCCGCGCAAGCGCCGTTACCTCCGCATTAATCTGGTGATCCTGCAACCATACGCCGTAATGGTCGGGCGCGCTTTGTTCCTTTTCGTGGCTGAATGTGCTCGCCCTTTTTTCAGGATTGGTGATGAGCTCTCCCGAGAGCGGCATTACCGTCACCGAGCCGTAATCCTGCACGCAGGAGCCATTGAGCCAATGCGTGCCGCGGAAGCCCTGGAACTTGTTATCATTATAGTAAAATGGTGCAATGCATTTGGTTTCGGTAGCGCGCGTCTGGGGTGTCCATTGCGTCATGCCATTCGGAACGCCTACCGCCGGTATCGTCTGCCCTTTCAGCTCGCTGCCCGCCTCGCTGTGCGCTTTGGCGCTCTCCGTGGCCGACGGGGCACTACCGATCATCGTTGCCACATAGTCGACGGGCTTTTTTTGTGCATAGGATTGATTATCAACAAAAAAAGTCGACAATAGCATAAAACTGACTGGAAGGAACGGTACGCGCATGGTTAGGCTTGTTATATATTCAGGACGGAAGATCGAAAAAATTATGGTATGTTAGGTCGACAGAATGTTGATATTCCACTGACCAGGACGATTTAAATCCAAGAAACCCTATGAAAATCCACATCATCGACACCGGTTTTTTCAAACTCGATGGCGGCGCGATGTTCGGCGTGGTCCCAAAAGTACTTTGGAACAAACAAAACCCGGCCGATGAAAAAAACCTCTGCTCCTGGGCTATGCGATGCCTGCTGATCGAGGATGGCGACAAACTGATACTGGTCGACACGGGCATGGGCAATAAGCAGGACGACAAGTTTTTCGGCCATTACGACCTTCACGGCGAGGCCACGCTGCATTCGTCCATTGCGGAAAAAGGTTTCAGCCCCACCGACATTACCGACGTGTTCCTTACCCACCTGCATTTTGACCACGTCGGCGGCGCCGCACAGTTCAGCCGCGACGGCTCCCGCCTCGAACCGACATTTGCCAATGCGACCTACTGGTCCAACGAAGCGCATTGGCAATGGGCCACCCACCCTAATCCGCGTGAAAAGGCATCCTTTTTGAAAGAAAACATACTCCCGTTGCAGGAATCGGGGCAATTACAATTTATTGAGAATGGTCAGTCACCATTTGAAGGTATTAGCCTCATCCACGTCGATGGCCATACCGAGCAGATGATGCTGCCCGTTATCCAGTACAAGAGCCAGAAAATCATTTACTGCGCCGACCTTTTTCCTTCTTCATACCACGTTCCCATTCCATGGATCATGAGCTACGACATGCGGCCATTGCAGACGATGGAAGAAAAGCAAAGCGTTCTCAAACAAGCCGTCGACGAACAATGCATATTACTTTTCGAGCATGATCCTGTGTATGAGGCCGCATTGGTAGAGAATACGGAGAAGGGTGTGAGGGTTCGGGAGCGGGGCGCTTTAAGCGATTTCCTGGTTGAGTAAATGCTGCTATTTCGTTATATTTGGATATGCAAGTGCAGGAAAACATATCATTCGATCAATTGATCAACCTCGTCAGAGGCCTTTCGGACACTCAGCGTGCTCAATTGAAAGCTGAGATAAACCGAATGGAAAATGAATCCACCAGCGACTCACTCGAAGAATTCCTGCTGGCAGCCCCAACGTTCTCTGAAAATCAAATAAAAAAGATTGAAGAAACCAGAAAGGCAATTGACCAATGGCGAAAGAACTAGTGCTTGTTGACACCTCCATTCTCATCGATTTTTTCCGCAAATCCGATAAAGTAAATTCCCGGCTACTGAAATTGGTGAGGGAAGACTTCACTTATTGTATTTCCGCGATAACTGAATTCGAAATTTACACCGGGACTACTCCAATTCAGACAGATTATTGGGAGGATTTTTTGTTCAGGACGCGGGTCCTGGCATTTGATAAAGAGGTCGCCCGTACGGCTGTCGATATTAGTAAGGCGCTTAAAAAGCAAAGCAAACTCATCGGCATCGCAGATATCTTTATCGCAGCCACAGCCGTGCATTATAGCCTGCCGTTTGCTACATTAAATACAAAGCATTTCGAAAGGATCGAAGAACTACAAATACTGCAATAACCGATGAAAACAGCACTAATCCTCTCGGGCGGGGGCGCACGCGGGATTGCGCATGTAGGCGTGGCGCAGGCTTTGTGGGAGCGCGGTGTGCGGCCGGATATGATCAGCGCGACGAGCTCCGGGGCGTTTGTGGGGGCGTTGCTGGCGCATGGTTATGAGCCGGGCGATATTCTGAAAATCATTCGCGACACGAGTTTTTACCCCTATCTAAGGTTTGGGATCGGCGCGAACGGCTTGCTGCATATGCGGAGAATGGAAGATGTTTTCCGCAGATTCATCCCTGAAAATACATTTGAATCACTCAAAATACCGCTGACAGTAACGGCTACCGACATTGTTTCGGGAGAGGAAGTGCGTTTCCGCAGCGGAGAGCTGGCATTACCTGTCCTGGCGTCGTGCTGCATTCCCGGGCTTTTCAGCCCGATGCATTACGATGGCCACGACCTGGTCGATGGAGGTGTTTTGAATAACCTGCCCGTCGAACCGGTGCTCGACGAGGCAGATTATATTATTGGCAGCCACTGCAATCCCTTCAATCTGGACAAACCGCTGAAACGGACCACCGAAATCGTGTACCGTAGTCTTATTCTGGCCATGCATACCAAAACGAAGGCCCGTTGCGCGAAATGCAATTTGCTGATCGAACCACCCGCATTGAGCCGTTTCAGCATTTTCGATTTCCGGAAAGCCGATCAGTTGTTTGAGGTGGGGTATCAATACGCGCAAAGACTGCTGAACGATCGCCCGGTTCTACCTTCCTGATGCCACCACTTTGTTGCCGAGCTTCGCAACCACCCATTCACCCACCTGCTGCCCCTGTTTCTGTCCGTTCTCGATAGCGTCCATGAAGTGAATGCCGCCGTAGAACCGCGACATTCCGGATTCCTCCGAGGCCGCCATAAACGATTTGAATGGGCGTGCTTTGAGAT
>CAMLNK010000074.1 GCA_946481035.1 uncultured Dyadobacter sp.
CCAGTTCGCGCGGTGCATCGAAAACGCGGCGGATGGTCAGTTCGGGCAGGGATTTCAATCCGGCAACGAGCCGCCTCAGCAATGTCTGGTTGACGCCCCTCGAATCCTCGATGAAGAGTATTTTAAGCTGCGTTGCGCCAAAAATAGCCAACCTTTCCTTTTTGGTCCGGATGGATGTAATGCAGGCGGTCGTTTGGCGGTCGGTCAGGTTATTGACGTTTCTGGCCAGCTTATACTCTACTTTTGTGGTATCCAGCAGGAATTCGGGGCCGTTTTCCTTCCTTTTTACAATGGCGTACCCGTATTTTTGTCCAAAAGGAATAGCGTGGGTGTATTTGTAATCGATGAGCGTATCGCCATCATTATTGACAAATCCATATCGCCCGCTATTAAAGGCTAATGCAAATCTTCCATTGTAAAAATAGAAGGCCTTGATCAGATTCTGGTTTTTCTCGGCAACTAATTGGAGTGACGCAAGCGCCGTGGAAATCTCGGTTTTTTGCGCGTCTATCTTCGCGTTTACTTTTTTGAGTACGGAGTGGAAGCTGCCCGTGAGGTCTTCACAAACCAGCAGCCCTGCTTCGCAATAGTCGCGTGCGTGGGTGAGTTCACCTTTTTCGAAAGATTTTTTTGCGGAGGCCAACAAATCCTCGCAGGAGTGGTCGGGCTCCGGAACCGCAACTTTTTTTACTTTGGTCTGGGCGTGGGCAAGCGTTCCCACAAGCAAAACCCATAGCAGGCAGATCCTTTTCATCGTTCAAGGTATTTGATTTGCTGTTCCAGTGATTTCAAGCTATCGAGCAATTCGGGATTGTCCTGAAACTTGCCGAGGCCTTTTTTTAGGATCGCCATTTCCAGGTCATACTTCTGAATGTTGTGCATCCGGCTCGCGGCGGAAATGTATTTTCGGATTTCAATGCTGTCCCTTTGCTTTTCGGCCGCCCTTCTTTTGTTCAGGTCAGACCTGCTTTTATCCAGTGCAGCCGATACTGTGTTTTTTTGGGCTTCGATCGCCTTGTTGCTCCGGATCAGGGCTTCTGCTGCCCGCTGTTTTTGCATCAATGCCTCCTGTGCGCTTTCTTCCGCCTCTGTCGCACGTGCAGCCAGCTTATTAGCTTCAATCCGCTGTACATCCGCAGCCTCTTTTAGCTTCTCGGACTTATCTTTTTCGGTTTCGGCAATGGCTCTTTGCGATTCGGCATTCAGGTAAAAGACCACGGCCATCAGGCCCGCCAGCAGTGCAATTACGGTTACTACATACGCCTTCCTTTTCTCCTTTTCAGCGGTTGCCAAAGCCTCTGTCAGTTCCCGATTTCTTTCTTCCTTTTCAATCGCTTCCCGCTGGGCCTTACTGAGTTTTTCCTGGTGGTACCGGTTGCTTATTTCTTCATACTCTTTCCAATGGCTTTCGTAATTGGGGATTCTTTCAAGTTTTGCGCAGTAGATATTCGCTTTGGCAATGTCGTTTTCTGTTAATAACCGGGTTTCCGACTTGTTTTCGGCAATCCAGCGATCGTAATCGCTCTGTAACGATCGTACAAATGCTTTGAATTCCCTGCTTTCCAGCGACCGTAGTTCGTTGATTTGCTTGGCGACCACGTCATGAACCGGCTCGTAGCGGCTTACATCGTCTTCATCGGCGCGAAGCAAACTGAGATTTGAAAAGTAAATAAGCGCCTTTTTGATATCCTGCTCACCGGTTTCCAGGCTGATCATCAGCTCGGACACCTTCCGGGATTGCTTGGTACCCTCATCGGTCGCAAACTCGTCCAGCAGGCGTGAGGCAAAATCGTCGGGCAGGTCCATAGCCAGAAATTCGATCCTGGCTTTTTCCAGCATGGATTCGATAAAGGTCTTCAAGACATTGCCTAACCTGCCCACCGCGGTAATTCCGAGTTCGGTAAATGTGATTTTGGGAGGAGTCTGGGTTTTGCATTCCTGCGCGTACAAATAATGCAGGTAGATTTGAAGATAGGGAAGGTGTGCGGCCTGCGTTCCCTCTTTGACTTGCAGCAGTATCTTCCGCGCTGTTTCCAATCCGTCTTCCAGCTGCACTTTTGCGGATTTGCTCATATCCACGATCACCGAACGGGTGGTTTCGTCCTTCATAGGCTCCACCCGAAACCGCTTATCGAATAATAGAGGGACAAACTGCTCATACTCGTACAAATGACCGATGTATTCCTCCCTGATCGAAAGGATCAGCTTGCACGGTATCGGTAAGGAAAGCAGCTCCTGAATGTCCTTGAAAAACGCCACTCGTTCCTCGTGGTCGCCCAGTGTGAAGATTTCTTCAAACTGGTCAAATACAATGTAGACGGGAATCCAGCGATTTTCGTAGACATCGGTAATAGCCGCGGCCAGACTGGAAATCTCGGTTTCGTCCAGCAGGCGTTTCAACTCCTGACGAAACGAGTGATTGATATTGTCGCGCCTGCGTACCGACACCCTCGACCAGTCGGTCAGCTTGAAAACCTTCGGCAGACCCGCATTAATAATGCTCGTCTTGCCCGTTCCGGACGCACCATACAACAGTACCAGGCGCGTTTGCTGAAGTAAATTGTACAGCGCAAAAATTTCCGGGTCCCTTCCGAAGAAGATATCCTTGTCTGAGGAGCTATAAGGCTCAAATAGTTTGAACGGGCTATCTGCCATGATTTACGAGGCGATAAAAAAGGTCTTAAACTGGCTCAGATAAGTGTTGAGTTCTCCCGCGTTGGTGAGCAGGTGGTTCTGCCGGTAAGTTTCCGCGACAATATCATCGATATGCGCGAGATCGGAACCGGACGGGTCCTGGTCATTGAACCGCCAGATCTTCTGAGGGTTCTTCAATGACATAAAATAGAAGCACGGATTCTGGACTTTCCGGATCGAAAGATCGGTGACCATCTCATCACTGAAAAAGCCAAGGAACAAATAGAGGTCTATCTCGGTCGCGATCTGCCTGATAAACACATTCCGGTCGAGCAGAAAAGGGAACAGGTTAATGGAAGGCGTGGATGGGTCGTAGTCGAATTTGGAATAACACAAAATCGATTTGTTTTCCATCGGATCCGAGTTTCGCATAAAGCTGCTTCCGCCATCCTCGGATACGGCCACCAATTGTGACACGCTGCTCGCGAAGTATTTATCGACATGCCTGAAATTAACCGTATCCACATCTCTTACGGATGTCAGAATGTTTTCAACCACAAATGAGAAGTATTGGAGCCCGCCTATGATGTGCTCCTGGGACGCATAACACCTCTCCACCGCTTCTTCCTGACTGAACCTGATATGACTCCAGAAGTAATTTTTGTTAACATCGAAGAAGGCGCAGGCCCCCTGAAATGCACCGCTGGTCAGGTAATCCTTAATATTTTCAATTTTCGGAATAATGTTGGCGATTCCGGCGCTGTGCAGGATCTCTATCCCGTTTTGAATCACCACGGCATAGTCGGTAAGCGAATGATTGAGCCTGTTGCTGGTGAGAAATGCCCGTATCGGACTGAATTTCTCCTGCCTCGACAGATCGATGGCTGTTTTGTTCTGCCATATCTGGCTAAGGAGCAGGATGGCGCTCAAATGCAGTTGGGTTTCAAAAAACAGGGCGTAGTCGTACAGAAGCTGGCGGTGGTATTCGTCGATGCTGCCGTCATCGGCGGGGATCCCGTTGATCTGCTGCAGTCGTATTCCCAACGGGTAGGGCAGGATTTCGAGCAGGCTTCTCACCATGATCTTATCGGCGGGTTCGCCCTGGAATTCGATCGTCGAAATGATGTTTTTATATTTGGTACTGATCGGGCTGGTCTGGTTTTTCAACGCGATCAGCATTTTCGAAAGCAATCTGGTATGCCGTACCCCGTCTTGCGGTTGCCCGGCTGCCGAGAGCGTGATAGGCAACTTGTATTCCGCCGAATCGGGCAGCGAGTATAGCCCCCATTCGAGCTCATCCTGCCCCGCGCCGGGAGGCGAAAGCAGCAGCCCGCGATTGATCACCAGGGAAATATCCATTTTCAGTAACCGGGTATCTTTCTGGATTTCATCGAAAGCCGCGTTGACGGTCCGCCCGAGTGATAGGTAATTGTAAAACTGGTTGGCGAGCCAGGAGGCTTTGGTATCCTCAACCGGCCGTGAAGTAGCGATTACATAAGGAATGCCCGCATCGTGAAAGAACTGAACCTGTCCTTTTGACGAGCAACCGTTGATAAACACCAGTTTTAAAGTTTTGAGTGCTTTAAGTTTATCGGCGAATGACGCCGCGTCGGCTGCATTATCACCAAATACGAGCTTGGAGTCACTCGCATGGCCCGAAAAGTGTATAATCTCGACAGAGCGGCCGGGGATATTCAGCTCCGCTATGATGTCAGGGATACTGGTCTGCGGGATCAGGGACACTTCGTATTCCCGTCTTTCTACCGCATTAAGCAGGTGCTGAATACCCTTACATTCCTTATCCAGCTCGCCCAGAAACGCCTGGCTCTGATTATTCGCATAGAAAATAAGTACAGTAGGTTTCATAATTCCGGAAACTTGGTGCCTGTGATTACTATTTTCAGTGAGTGTGATGAAGCCAGGAGACTGCGTAGGCGAAGAATATTCGGATAGGTTAGTAGTATTAATTTAAACAAAAAATGACAAATGGAGGCTTTTGTTTATTAATCGGTCAGATTAGGCGGGAATTGGGCGCCCGTTAAGTAAGTTCTCCGGGCGATCTGCCGCTTATTCGTTGCACGCATTCCCGAAATGCAGTAGTTTCATCCTCCTTAATCATTTAAAAATCAGTACGCTGGGCACAATATCGAGCCTGATATTAAAGATTCGATGAAAGTCCGGGGTAATCTAGCACATGAAGAGAATAATGCTGCTTTTCGCGCTGGCGATGGGCCTGAATGCAGCGGCGCAAAAGCCTGAATCGCCGCTGGCCCGGGTATGGCAGCAGAGTCTTCCTTTCATTACCAACTATTCTACCAACGAATACAAGGCCGCTTTTCAGAACTGGGCGCTCGTCCAGGACGGAAACGGGCTCATTTATGCCGCGAATAACTCGGGAGTGCTCGAATACGACGGCGTGTCGTGGCAGCTCATTCAAACGACCGAGGGCAACCCCGTACGCTCGCTTGCGAAAGATGCCAGCGGGCGCATTTACGTGGGCGGGTCGGGCGAGGTAGGTTACCTGGCTGCCAATGCCCAAAACAGGATGGTTTTCCATTCATTGAAAAACAAACTTCCCCGCAGCGACTGGAATTTCGGGAATGTGTGGTTCACATTTGCCGGTAACGGGTCTGTGTATTTCGTGTGCGATCTGCACATCCTCGAACTGGTGAAAGGGCAGTTCAGGGTTTGGAAAAGCGATGTCGGGGCGTTCGGGTTTGCCTGGCTCATCAACGGTGCATTGTATGTGAGTACGAGTGAGAAAGGTTTGTTGAAAAAAGAAAAGGACGGGTTGAAACTGGTCGAGGGAGGGGAGGCGTTCAAAGGAATGGGGCTTACCGGCCTGCTGCCCTACGAGGGGAACAAGTTGCTGGCGGTGGGGCTCGATAAGGACTTTTTTATCTACGACGGGGCAAAACTCGAACCGTTTATGAAAAACGGTCAGAGGGTCCGGATCAGGGATGCGGTTTATCACGGAGTGCGGCTGCGCAATGGGGATTATGCCCTGGCCACCACAGGTTCGGGGCTTTACCTGATGGCGCATGACGGGATGATCCGGAACAATTACTGCCGCAAGGAAGGGCTGTCGAGCGACGCGGTTTATTCGGTTTTTGAAGATGCGGAAAAGGATTTGTGGCTTGCAACCGACAATGGGATCAGCCGGCTTGAAATCAATTCGCCGCTCCGGATACTGAACGAAAATCATGGCCTCGATGAAAACCCGATGGACATCGAGGTATTCAATAACAAGCTGTTTACTACGAATAGCAAGGGGCTTTTTGAGCTGAATAATGTGCCTTCGCAAGGTTTGCCGAAACCTTATTTCAGGAAAATACCGGGGATCGACAACCTCACGATGCATTGCCAGGTGTATGGTAATGAGTTGATTGTGTCTAACTACGACGGCGTTTTCGTGCTTGACCAAAAAGGAAACAAATCACAGATCGCCCGGGAGAACGTCGTGCGCGTGGAAGAATCCCGGCCGGCGCAAATGCCCGGACATTTGCTGGTAGGGCTGGAAGGGAACGGGCTTACCGAACTGCTTTTTTCCAACGGGAAATGGGTGCAGGGCGGCAGGCGCGACGATATGAAGTTTTATTCGGAAAGCTTTGCGCGTGCGGGCGATGGGACGATTTTTATCAACAGCCGCCGGAACGGGATCTATGAAATGGCCTGGCAGACACCCGGAGCGGCACATTCCTTGCGGGATGCGTTCAAACTGATACACCACGGGCCTGAAAACGGGCTGTCTTCGAATAAAATCCGCTGGCTCGAAAGGGTCGGAAATACCGTGTACGCGTCTACCGACGAGGCGATGCACCGGTTCAACCCCGATAAGCGGGTTTTTGAAGTGGATTCGCTGCTTACGGCCGGGGTGGCGCCGTATAGAGGTGGGTGGATCAATGAAATCGTTGCAGGCCGCGATGGGACGATGTGGTTTACCTTATACCACAATTACCAGAGCCATGTCTTTGAGTATGGTGACAACCGGTTGAAGAGATTGCCGGTTTCGGGCAGGCTTTCGGACGCGCTCATTTCGAAAGTACACGATAATGGCGACGGGTTTATGCTTTTCGGGTCGAACAAATGGATAGTCCTTTTTGATCGCAACTTGAAAACCGGGGTTGATAAGCCGTTTAAAACGCTCATCCGCCAGGTTTCGATCGACCAGGATTCGCTGGTCAGTTTCCGGGACGGCCAGTCGGCGCCGGAAATGGCTTATGGCCACAGGCTGCGGTTCCAGTTTGCATTGCCGAGATATGATCTTTCAAACAAAAATCAGTTCCGGTACTTTCTCGAAGGTTTTCACGACGAATGGTCGGCCTGGTCGGGTGAATCGTTTGTGGACTTTACCAATTTGCCGGAAGGAGATTATGTGTTCCGCGTGCGCGGCATGAACGTATATGGCCATGCGGGAGAGGAAGACCGGCTGGCATTTACGGTCCTTCCGCCGTGGTACCGCACCTGGTGGGCGTTCAGCATTTATGCGCTGCTGCTGGGCGGACTCGCAGTAATGCTGGTGCGCCTGCGGGAAAGAAAGCTGCAAATGGAGAAGCTCGCCCTGGAAAACACCGTGCGCGAACGGACGGAGAAAATTATGCTCCAAACCGAAGAGCTGAAAGAAATGGACCGGATGAAATCGCGTTTTTTTGCCAATATATCGCACGAATTCCGAACACCATTAACACTTATTCTGGCGCCGCTGGAAGAAGAACTAAGCAAAAAGCCACCCGCCGAGCAGGATAAGCTCTTAATAATGAAGCGTTACGCCAACCGGCTGCTTGAACTGGTGAACCAGCTGCTGAACCTCTCGAAGCTGGAAGCCGGCAAAATGGAACTACAAGTGCAAAAGGTGGAATTGCGGCAGTTTCTCAGCGTGCTGTCATCGTCGTTCGACTCGCTGGCGCAGCATAAGGGGATCGCTTTTGAAAAAACGGTCGGCGTGCCCGACGGGCCTTTCTGGTTTGACCCCGACAAGCTGGAAAAGGTGATTATTAACCTGCTTTCCAATGCATTCAAGTTCACACCGGCAAGCGGCCTGGTGAAATTTGAGGCGAATATGGAAGCGCAATCCGGCACACAAATACTTTGCATTAGGGTATCGGATACGGGGCGCGGCATTGCGCCCGATGAGCAGAAACAGGTATTCGAATCGTTTTACCAGGCCCGGCAGACCGTCGAGAACCAGGACGGCGGGACCGGGCTGGGCCTTGCATTTGCGAAGGAACTCGTCAAACTGCATAACGGAAGCATCTCGCTTCAAAGTGAGATAGGTAAAGGTTCGGTTTTCGCTATCCGGGTACCGGTTAGTCGGGAAGCGTTTGATGCGGGGCAAATCGTTGAGCCCGCGTTGAGCGGATACACGCTGCCGGCTCTACCAGCCGTATCGCCATCGTCGGAACAAAATGAGCGAAAGCCCCATGAACCCAAAAGCCGCGGCGCCGCGCAGCGCGAAACGGTGCTGATCGTGGAGGATAACGCCGAACTCCGCGATTATATGGCATCATTACTCGAAAACGACTACATCATTTACAAGGCACCCGACGGCGCAGAGGCGCTTGCCTGCGCACGAAAGGTGTTGCCGAGCCTGATCATCAGCGACCTGATGATGCCCAGAATGGATGGTATGGAGCTTACCGCGAGCATCAAGTCCGACGAACGGACCAGTCATATCCCGGTGATTTTGCTCACTGCGAAAAGTGGCCGGGAGTCGCGGATCGACGGGTTGAAAACCGGTGCGGACGATTATCTCACCAAACCATTTTCGGTAGAAGAGCTCACAGTCCGGGTCGCGAACCTGATCGAGCTGAGAAGGAAACTGGCGGAACGTTACCGCGAACGTATCCGGGTACACGTGACTTCCGCGGAGGAAATGTCGCTCGACGACAAATTTTTGATGAAGGCCAAAGAGATCGTCGAGGCGAATATGGAGGATGTGTTATTCTCGGTTGAAAAAATGGCGGAGGAAATGAGCCTGAGCCGTACCCAGCTGTTGCGTAAGCTGAAAGCGCTTACCGGCCTCGCCCCAAATGACTTTATCCGCGACCTGCGCCTGCAAAAGGCAGCGGAAATGATCCGTCAAAAGGCTGACACGATCACCCAGATCGGCTATGCGGTGGGTTTCAATGACCAATCGTATTTCAGCAAAAGCTTCAAAAAGGAGTTCGGGGAAACCCCTACGGAATACTCCGCAAGAATTTCCCAAAAAGAAGGGTAATCAAAAAATGCGTTTGATGAACCGGTAAACGGCGGGGTAGGGCACCCCGGCGGTGGAAACTGCATTTGCCGAAAGGTTACCAGGATGCAAATCCGGGTAATTGTGCGCGGCTCATTTTGAACCTGATGCAGGTGGCGCATAATTACCTGGATATGCTTCGCCACTACAAGTTTCAGCCACCCTTTCCGCCCCAAATTTGCAGCCTCAATCATCTATTAACATGAAAAATTTAAGAATCATGAAAAATGCAAGCGTGTTGAAACGCGTCAGACAATCGGTAATCGGGTTGCTTGGTGGTACCCTGCTTACCCTCTCGTGCACGGACCACGGAGGCCCGCAAGTTCCGGTCGAGCCGGTTGGCTCCCCGGAGGTGGTCACCTCATGGCTCACCATGCAATTGAAAATTGCGCAGGCCATGCCCGCGTCGCCGCCCGTTCATGCCCGCAGGTGGGCTTACAGTGGAGTAGCTTTGTGGGAATCGTTGCAGCCGGGGTTGCCGGGCCATCGATCGATCGCGCCGCAGCTCAACGGCCTGGCTGCATTGCCGAAGCCGTCCCAGTCGCTGAACTACTATTTCCCGGCCAGCGCCAATGCGGCGCTCGCGGCTATCAACCGGGCGATCCATCCCGGCATTTCGGCAGCCACCCTGGCCCGTATCGATTCGCTGGAAGGTGCCAACCTGGCGAAGTACCAGCAGCACCAGCAGCCGGATGTGCTCGCGAATTCCATCGACTTCGGGAAGAAAATTGCAGCCGCGGTTTTCGAGTGGTCCAAAACCGATGGCTATGATAACGCCACGCCTTATACGCCGCTCGGCGGAGCCGCGTACTGGAAGCCGACGCCACCTGCATTTGGCCCGGGAATGCTTTCGAACTGGGGTAAGGTACGTACCATTGTCGCGAACAGCGATGCGGGAGCGGAACAGGGAGCGCCGATAGCTTATTCGGAAGATAAAACGTCGGAGTATTACAAACAGGCGGAGGAGCTCTACAACGTTTCCCAATCGCTTACGCAAGAGCAGC
>CAMLNK010000075.1 GCA_946481035.1 uncultured Dyadobacter sp.
CAAAACGAGTTTAGCAGCTACAAACGAGATAAGAATATTCTTTAGCTGTGTAAAGAAGGAGGCTCCCATTTCCTGGTATTGTTCCAGGCTGAGGCTTTTGATATTGATCTTAAAAAGCTTGGCCTGTATCTTCTCCCATTCCCACCGGCGTGCCTGCTCGCAGTTGTTAAGCTTTATTTCCTGCATTCCCGTGATCAACTCGTATATCGAATTTTGGTTTTCCCTCAATCTTTGAAACCGGAGGTAATCCAGGTTCTTGCGTTGTCTCAGGAAAATAAACACCCAGCTGATTGAAATAATACTGCCAATAAAAAATATACTGAGCAGCCTGACGTCATACATGGCCAGCACGATGGAAAAAACAATCAGATTGATAAAAGAAAATAAAGTGGTGAGCGAAGATCCGGTCAGGAATTCTTCTATCCGGTGATGGTCGCTGATCCGCTGGGATATGTCGCCAATGTTTTTCGACTCGAAGAAGTTAATAGGCAACTTCATCAGCTTCGTCAAAAAATTAGAGACAATTGAAACACTGAGCCGGGTATTCACGTGGAGCAGCACCCAGTTTCGGATCATGTCTACCCCTATATTACCAAGGAATAGCAGAAGCTGTGAAAACAGAATAAGATAAATGAAGCCAACATTACGCATTTGTATGCCATAATCGACCAGGCTTTGCGTAAGAAACGGGAACAGCATACTTACCAGGCTTCCAAACAACATACCCAGTATAACCTGGAAAAGGTATTTCGAATACGGCGACAAATACTGAAATAGAAACCCGAACCCGGATGGAACTGCTTTCTGCTCCTCGGTACCAGTATAGAATTCCGGCGTAGGTTCCAGCAGAAGCGCCACGCCACGCTCGTCGGCAGTACCGGCCCAGCATTTCATTAAGGTTTCCTTGTCAACCTTCACCATACCGTGCCCGGGATCTGCGATCAGGTGGACTATTTCCTTGCTGAATATGTTCTTTTTTCTCGTCTCGTACAAAACGACAAAGTGCTCCTGATTCCAGTGCAAAATGCATGGCAGCGGCACTTCCTCTACCAGTTTTTTGTAGTTCAGCTTAATGGGCAATGTCTTCATGCCAATTTTCTCGGCGGCCCGGCTGATTCCATTCAGGTTTACCCCGTTGCGCGTGATGTACATGTTGGAGCGGAAAAAATCCAGGGAGTACATCTTACCATAAAATGCAGAAATCATTTTCAGGCAAGTCGGCCCGCAATCCATGTAGTCGAGTTGGCGGTAATATTTATATTTTGCACCAAACATAATTAACTGATTTCTAGTTTCTTGCCCTGTTTTCTTCGTCTGCTCCGCTGCTTCTCCGCTCGTTTCTTCTAAATATGGATTTTCCAAACTTGTAGGTCACTTGAAGCTTGGCACTTCTGTTGTCGTAAGTCTGGTAAATGCGCGATTTGAAATTTTCCAGGTTCGAGCTGACTTTGGGATTACCGGTGAAGAAAATGTCGTCCACCACCAGCTGCGCATTCAGATTACCGTGAAAAAATGACTTCTGGATTGCAAAATTGATCTGGTAAGAAGAGCCGACGTCGTAAATAAATACTTTCGACTTTCCATTATAATAATATGATAGTTCAAAAGTGAAGTCTTTCGCCAAAGAAAGCACATTACTTCCTTCAAAGGAAAACGCCGCCTGTCTTACCTTATGAACCGTCTGGACATACGGAACATCTTGTTTTACATAGTAAACGCTTAAATAATTTTGCATTTTCCACCATTTGGTGATGCTAACGGGATAAGTGATGTCCCAGGAAAAATTTTCAGAATTCCCAGTATTTTCCCTGGTATACAGTGTGATATTGGTTGCCGGATCGAGGTATGGGATCTGTGAAACAATGTCCATATCCTTCCGATAGTTAAGCGATGTATTCATATCGTTCAACGAATAGGAAATGTTAGCCGTATTCACGATCGTCGGCAGCAAAAACGGGTTTCCTTCCGTGTACATAAAGGGGCTCACATACCAGCGAAAAGGGTTCAAGTAGTAAAATGACGGCCTCTGAATCCTCCTGCTATATGCAAGCGATAATAGTGAGTTGTCATTGATCTGGTATCCCAGCTTTGCATTCGGCAGCATTTTCAGATATTCGCGCTCAATCGCTTTATTGTCACTCGCCGAACTACCGTTAGTTTTTGTGTTTTCCGCACGCAAACCGGCCTGGATATTAAATTTATCCCCCAGTGAAGTGGTGTAGGAAATATAACCTGCAAGGATATCCTCGTGGTACTTAAACTCGTTGCTTCGCCTGGCGTCTCCGACCCATGTACCGCCTTGCGATAATGTGTCGAATTTCAGGTTGTTGTAGCTATAAGTCTGAGCAATTTTGGAACCGACTTCTATTCTACCCTTAGCGACGGGAAGTGTGTAATCGATCTGTCCCGACTTTATTTTGATACGGGAATCGGCAATGCTTCTAAGACGTCCGGTTAGTTGATTCTCCGTATAGTCACTGATATCCTGATTTTGTCCCGAATTATAATCCGCATACGAAGCATCAATGCTTAACTGCTGCTTCTTCTTGAATTCTCCCCGGTAACTCGCATTCACCGAGCGGTTATCGTTCTCAGGATGTTGAAAATTCTTCGTCAACACAGAACTTAGCTCATTCTCACTACCGGTATTGACCAATCTGGTCAGGGTTGTATTGGGATTATCCGCAGTATTGTTAAACCCTTTATAGAGTAGGCCAACAGTATGCTTCGCTGCAAGCGCGTACTCAGTACCGATCTGATAGCTGTGGGCCTGATTATCTTTCGGAACGCTGAGGAGTGACTTTAACTGTCTTTCGTCGTTGTCGACAAACTGGGTCCCCCAATTCTTGTACATCTGGCGATTGCGGTTATACCAATATGTACCGAAAAAGCTTATCTTTTTCGCCTTGTAATTCGCAGTCACACCAGCCCCTCCGGAATTGAAAGAATTTCTCAGCCCGTAAGCGGAAACATTCCCGGTCCAACCCAAATTTTTATCTCTTTTCAGTTTGATGTTGACAACCCCCTTGTACTCGCCATCGTATCTCACCGACGGGTTTTCGATAATCTCGATTGACTCAATTTGATCCTGTGCCAGGCTATTGAGGTAATTCGCTAATTCCTCACTGCTCATCGGTACTGGCTTCCCATCGATAAGCACAACCGGAGTTATATTGTTTCTCAGTGTGATACCGCCTGCGGAGCTTACCCTTACGCCCGGAGATCTTTTCAAGACATCGGTAGCGTTAATCGATGTTTTAAATAAGCTGTTGGAACTGACATTAATGACTGTCTTATCAAACTGTCTTTCAAAAGCAGGCTTTTCGCCTTTTACAACAACTTCATTCAACAGCTTTTGGTCCGAGACCATTGCAATTTCGGACAAATCGAGAGATGTACCTGGCGCATCCAAAACTAACGGTCCCCTGTATACTTTCTTATATTCGATGGATGAAACTTCCAGGATATAAGCACCGGATGCCGCTATGGGTAACTCGAAGTGCCCGGTGCTGTCGGTAATGTCTCCCTTTACGAAAGACGAATCCGCAGATGAAAACAGGGTAACGGTCGCAAAAGCAACTCCGTGCGAAGTTCCTTCCTGTACTGCTCTTCCTTTAATAATCCCGGTTTGCGCTTGGGCCACACCGACACATAGCAGCATTGCCCATAAAAGTAAATTTTTCATAGTACCGGATTTTTTAGTGGCGATTCTCTCCCGCAGGCCTGTTTTTGACCCAAATATTACATGCATACTTTATTCCTCTTTTTACAGGCAAACCTGCGTGCAGGGAGTATTGGATGATATTACCGTCGATATCCTCATTTAAAAAGTGCAGCGCTTTACCTCTTTCAGGCGTAACTTTCAGCATGAGCTCTGGAAAGTATGTTTCTCCGCCGGTGAAATCGTCGTTGAGATAGACCAGCAAAGTATGTCTCCGGTTCAGTTTTTCATTGGAATCCCAGTGGGGATAAAATTGCTGGCCTTCCGCATATCTTACACATTGTAATCCTTCGATATGGGATTTCGGAACCTTCAGGAGATCGGCCGTTCTGGTCCTTAGGCTTTCATAAAGGCCCAACTCGGCAGGAGATAAATTGATGCTGTAACTGGTACGGGTATCGTCAACCTTCGCCAGCCCCGCTTCATCCAGGATCATACTTTTCTGATAGTCGTTTCTTGCCTCACTAAAATCGATTATTTCCCTGCATTCCTGCTCGCTAAAAAAGTGGGGAATTTGCCTTATGGATTCCGTTTCATACTGATGCAATTCAAGCAGTTCGGGATCTTCCTCGTCAGCCGGGACGGTTGACTTTTCTCCTGCACCCGCAACCACCACAACCCCCGTCCATTTATTTATAAAATCGGTATAGGATTCCACCACATCT
This sequence comes from uncultured Dyadobacter sp., assembly GCA_946481035.1. The sequence goes on from CAMLNK010000075.1 coordinate 4,387, forward strand.
CCAAGACCGGGATTATATAAGGTTACCTCCTCGCTGGTAATTCCTTTGACGAGATTGAAATGGTTGACCCCTTTGGCGTCGACAAGGTTGGCAATAAAAGGCGGATCGAGGCGGCCCAGCAGCTCCGGTTTCACCTTGATCGCCGAGCTGGTCAAATTGGAAAAGTTGAGCACATTGGTAATGTCGTGTAAAGAGATGACCGGATATTTGACACACGATGTGAGTTGCTGTCTCAATCGGGTACGGTTAGCCTTTATGCCCATCATTTCAATATATTGCTGAAGTGAGAGCATACTCGGACAATAACGGGAAGCAATTTCAGGTGCAGTTTTCATAATCAAAGCGTTATGGTTCAATGTATGCAAAGCAGGCAAGTTTATGTTTTTGAGAAACCCTTAGCCTCTTCCCGTAAGAAACCAGGTGCTCATAAGCCGTCGCATCATAGTCAAAAGTCTTTCGCAAAATGTCTGTCACATCAACCATTAATGCCAATTTCAAAATATCAAATCTGGCAGAAGAAGTGGTGATAAAATCGACTGCGGATGTAACGAAACTTTCATCCGGCATGCCCGAGGAGAGCATGCTTTTCAATTTTACCCACCGGCTCAATGCCTCACAGGCCTCCAAGCCCGGCGCAAGATCCAGCGAGTTTCCAAAAGTATATTGATGAAGTGTAATTTGCTGTTGAGTGGGTGGCAGCAGCTCTCCTGCGGTTTCGAGGGCGAGCTGCAACAGCATGTCGGACCGCAACGAAAATGGTGTCCGGCGCATAGCGTCTACCGACCAGTTCGAAGCGATTCCGGGTATTTTTTCCTGGGCGAGGTACCCCAATGCCTCTGAAATAATCCAGCCTGCATGTTCAAACTGTTTGCGTTTGAAGTACATCCTTGCAAGGTTATGCAGCTGCTGAATACGGTGACATTCCACCATGAAAAATCCTTGCCCGATTAGCGAGCTACTCCCGGTAACCGACTCGATCAGGTATTGTTCAGCCAGCTCGTAGTCATATTTTTTATAGTAGAAATACGCTTTCACCGGTAGGGCATGAAGGTCCAGCAGCTGTGCGGTCAGGGAATGGGGAGCAAACTGCAAATGTGCCTTTTCCGCCTCCGCAATGTACGCGCCCGAGCGTTGCAAGTCGTTCTTTCGGGCCTCCGTCAATGCATTTTCGTAGTTGCTTGCGATCGACGACAATTCCGCCCTTTCTTCCTCATTGAGCTTTTGTCTGATTAACGCATTCAACAAGTCACCAAAGTTTCCACTTTGAAACACCTCACCAGTGCCGGCGACTGCGCCTGGAATACCCTCCGAAAGATTTTGCGTGTTATTCATAAAAAACAATAGTTAGATCGTCCGATCGAACCGGCAGCTTCCGGCCGGCTTATCAATCGGCAAAGACTTCCACTCCGCCTTTGCTCAATGCATAGGACAATACGAGCTTCTCTTTCACATTGAATTTATTGCTCGGACAAGCTACCAGCCCTTCTCTCCACGATTTGGGGCATCCGCCACCGCACACCGGGAGCATTTTACATGAAGAACAGGGATATTCGTTATTGGCTACTTCCTCATTGAAGCTCAGCAATGGGCGGTATTTCGAAATGGTGGACAATCCATTGTTAATGTTGCCCAAAACATAATTCGTATCGGCATAGGTATCCACGTAAGGTACTTCGGTGCAGTCGAACACGTTACCGAAGGCATCAAAAACCTCCGAATCCGGGGTAACGGAAATACAAACAACGGGCTGTAAGCCAGGGAGCAATCCAGGTTTGAAACCATGCTGGTATTGGGTAAGAATCCAGTCGATTTCCTTCCTTGCAAAGTCTTCCTTCTCATGTGAAAGCAAATGCGCTTCATTTCCCCAGGAGTGAATTCTGGCTACATAGAAATAATCTATTTTGTCCTGTAAATTGTAAGAAGCCAACAACTTAATCAATGGCACCACTCCTTCCTCATTGCGCTCATCCACGTTGCATCTGATCGAAATTGTGCATCCCAACTCTTTAAAATCAGGACGGTTGAAGATGGCCAGCAAATTTTTCATGATTAAATCAAAGGTGCTCAGACCGGCCTTTGTATGTCGTCGTGCATCATGAAATTCCGCTGTTCCATCGAGCGTAACTTCTATTTTCGTGACACCGTGCTTTTTAACAAGTTCAAGAAAAATATGTTCTTTAAGGCTCAAACCGTTCGTTACAACCAGCGACGAATAGGTACAATTATGCCTGCTGGCCATATCTCGTATTTTGGGAGACATTTCTCTGATCTGCGACAATCCCACAAGCGGCTCCGAGCCAAACCAGGAAATGGAAACGTGGCGATAATTTTTGTATGCAAATTTGCTTTCAATTCTTTCCAATATCCTCTCGCTGGCACTTTGATCCAGGTAATCCTTGGTGTGTTTTTGACCGCAATAGCCGCATCCTAACTGGCACATTGCCGTAGGCTGAATCACGTGATTTAATGTCGTACCCTCATCGACCTTCGATTGATGACGGCCTATGACAGTTTGCAGCTCGTTATCTTCAGCCGGCACGACGGCCTCCATTTCAACCAGCTTGGCGAAAAGATCGGACGGGATTGTATCCCAGGAAGCATTTAACAATTTGTCATATAAATTGTTATGTATCACCATCACCCGCGCGGTTCTGGTTGCCAGCATCACACGCTTGTTAAGCAAACCGTTCGCGCTTTCGAGCGTATCCGTTACGATCAGGTAATTGGATAATTTGTAATCAGCAATTGTCGGCTCCATAATTCCGCTCGCTATACATTATTTAACTTGACAATTATTATCTATTCAATTTCGAACAGATGCCTTCTGGGATCTGCATTGTTTTTGGGCCTGGACAAAATTGGAATCATTTTGCCCAGGCCAACAATATTAAAGGCTGGGACAGGCGTCGTTTGTTGTGCAGCCACTGTTTTTGGGAGCACAACCTACGTTAATTCCACCTTCCAGTTCTTCAAGCTCCTCAGCGCTCAACTCCTCCATATTGGAAGTGCTCACGTCCTTCAACTTGTTCAGAATCTTCTTTAAATCAGCCATGATAGTCTTGATTAAATGTAGTATGACAATAAATCATATCGCAAAGCAAGCAATGCATGCAGGCTTTTGTACTAGGTCGAAGGACAAGCTGTATTAGACGTACATCCGCTGTTTTGCGGAGCACAACCTACGTTGATTCCACCTTCCAGTTCTTCAAGCTCTTCAGAGCTGATTTCTTCGAGGTTTTTATCGTTTTCGTCTTTTAACTTGTTCAGAACTTTTTTCAAATCAGCCATGATATCAATATTTTAAATGTTTATAAAATTTTATACTCCCGGACAAGCTGTCTGGTACATGCTAAGCCGATTGATATTAAGTTGGACAACCTGAGTTGATAGGGCACCCTTTGTTAATAGGGCATCCGCTGTTGCTATCCCCTCCCTGAAGTGCCGCCGCTTCCTCGTCCGAAAGTTGCTCGAATCCATCTCCGTCAGCGTCGGGGCTTTGCAGCTTGCTGAGGATCTTTTTCAAATCTGCCATTTTTGTAAGGTTTAAGTGAACAAAAAAATAAACTATGTTGAACTAATTAGTCCTGCTTTCGAGACCGGCAGATGGCCAGTGATAAAATTCGTCAATGGAATAGCCGAAATGAAAAACTTTCGACATCATTGGAAAAACACCCGATATATTCGACCAACCCCATCAGATTTTCGACAAAATCCTGATAACAAGGATTGCCATTGGAATACCCGGGAGGCAGTGTACCATGACTTTTATATGGTACCAGTAAAACATCACAGGAGATTAAGGGCCAAAAGCCGGTTAATGTGATGATAATGTTCCGGGAATTCTATCCGTAAAATTTCCTCGATATATACGCAACTGACAAGTGCGCGCTTCCCTTCGGCCATCACATGGACGCTGGATGTTAGTGGGAAAAACTTCATATTGGTATACTTGGCAACTTTCATAACGTGCTCCTCTTTCTCCACACAAGCAACCTCTATATTTCTCTCGCGCGCCAGGCAGGTAAAAAGAAACTGCTCCACGATTACATTATAGTAATGGCACTCGCTTCTATTAATTACATCGAAATTGTCCTTAACCACCTCCAAACATAAATCCCATAACTCCCTGAAAATGTCAATGCTGTGGCCGCCCATAACACCCGCATTGTAAGCAACTTTCGGGCTGATTTCGCAAAATGATCGCACCTTGGAATTCAAAACCGGAAATGTGTTCAAAAAATTAGTCAGGTTCGGAATATATATATTGGCCTGCTTTACCGCACTAAACTCTGATGTGTACGCCACCAGCGGCGCCTCCATAAGGCGTGCCTGCAATGGCTGCGGCAAAAAGAAATCCTGGTCAAAATGTAAAAATCTTTCACGCATGCGGGCGTACGCATATATTTTCCCTAATGCCCAAAAGGTTTCATTCAAATCATTAAGTTCATCCAATTCCACAATGACCTCTCCAAAATTCAGATTCAGCTTATCGACGAACAACTCCTTACCGAAACGGTCGGTGATAAAAACCGTATCGCCCGGATAGTGGCGTTCCAACAACAGAGCACTCAAAACGGAACCGTAAACGAACAATCTCTTATTATACCAGACGCCCGAATTCGTCAGCCTCCCGGTGCCTTGCGTCATTGGCTTACTCCAAAAACTTTGCACAAATTTCATAGCGAATACAGTATCAATCAGCAGATCTATGCTAACGCCATCAGGATATCATCATCCCGGAAAGCCTCTAACCCTAACCTATATACGACACCACTAACGGTTGACTTCCACAGTCAGCCAATAGCACTTTTGATAAAACTACCTGATACTCAAATATGATAAATCAATCTTTACCTTCACAATTATTTCGACAACCTTGCCCGGCATTTCGACCAACATCGTTTTACTAAGACCTTCCTGCTTTTGCCTTACGCTCACGGGCGTCTCTGCCATCGTAGAATTTGGTCAAATGATGGTAAATCAACAATTCCTGCCCGCGTGATTCACCGATCAGCAGCCTGTTACAGAACATATGCAGGACAGCCCCAATCTGACTTGCCGAGAATTCTGCTCCCGGGTTCATCAATAACTGCTTCACTTCAATTGTGTGATGAGCAAACAATGCTATGATCGTGTCTTCAAAAGAATGCTCGTACTGTTCTACGAGCCGGGATAAATCCTGACGTGACGATCTGAACTTTTGATTCAACTGAACCATAAGCTTATCCGCATCCTGATACTCTTCCAGGAAATTCTCCAACGATGCCGTTAGGAATGCGAGCTTCTGTCTCAGATCCAAACCAAACGCTTCGAGAAGTGCATGAACGCCAAGACACGCATAAAGCCACCTGCTTTCATCAACCTGCCGATCTGATATTTCCTTTAAAACACTAATAACCAGCCTGCTATCCAGAAAGAATAATTTCTC
>CAMLNK010000076.1 GCA_946481035.1 uncultured Dyadobacter sp.
GGAATATAGCCGCTCATATTCAAAAAACCGGAGCCAAAGTTCGAAATCGGCTGCCAGTGAATGGTTTTGATTGATAAAAGCTCCCGCCTGCTCCCAGAGCGAGCGTCGCCAGAAAACGGACTCCTGCTGGATGAACCGGCCATCGAACAATTGAAGCCGCAAGTGCGACCAACGCTGGCCGTACGGAAGGTCGTCGTATAGGAAGGGCCGTCCGGCCTCGTCGAAAAAAGTATTGGCACCCATCAGCCACTTCACCTCCCCGAAACGCCCGAACAGCTCCGCGACCGTAAACAGTGACTTTGGGTGGTACATATCGTCGGCATTGAGCCATGCCATAATTTCGCCCGAAGACCGCCCGAAGCCCTTTTGCAAGGCATCGTACAGGCCATTGTCCTTCTCGCTGACCCAATAAGCAAGCTGCTGCTCATATTTGCGGATAATATCCACCGACCCGTCGGTGCTGCCGCCGTCGATAACAATGTATTCGAGGTTTGGATACCCCTGCCCAAGCACCGAAAGAATGGTACTTTCCAGGTATCGTGCCTGGTTGAAGGAGGGGGTTACAATCGTAATCTTCGGCAGCGACATAATCAATGCATAAGGCTCGTAAGCAACCCGTTAGGACAGGGACAACTCGTACTCACGCGACTCCTGCACGCGCCCCTCGTGTGCGAACGGCTCGGAAGCAAGCACCATCAAAATGGATTCATCGGTGATTTCGAGCATTTCGTGCCGGTCTTCGGGGCCGAGCAGCAGGCATTGATCCGCCGAGTTGAGAACAAAATGCTGTTCTTCGGTTCCCGCGTGGTTGATGATCAGGCAGCTTCCTTTCAAACAAATGACCGCCTGTTTCATACGCTGCCGGTTTCCGCCATTTTTGAAATAATCGGGGCCATTCACGTAAAAAATGCGCTTGATTTCGAACGGGATTACGCGCTCGATCACGGTCAGGCTGCCGCGTGTGTCCGTAAAGGTTTTCAGATTAATTAAACGAGCCAAGGGGTGATTTAGATTAGGTTAGGTTAAAGCATTCTTTTTGGTATAATTCTTATAGCGGCCCCGCAACCCGAACTGTATACGTCGCGACAGGCTAACGTTTATCCATTTCAAAACCATCGGTTGTTCATGGAAAACGGCCGCCGGGTCGGTCAGCAGGACTTGGGATTCTGCGGAAGAAAGCGCTTTGATATAAGTACTGTACACGAGCCGGACGATACTCTCCGGAAGCCGGTATTGTTCGGCAGTGAGGCGGAAGCTCCCGTCGACACAGTACCGGAAATCGTGGAAATGATAGAACACGAGCGGAACCTTACCTACACCCGATTTTTGCACAAACACCTTCCCATTCGAATTTTCACACACATAATCTATTGAATTCCAAGGAGCTACACCCCCACCCGGATGTTCGAGCACGTGTACGCACGTGAATCGCTCCGTCCAGTCGTCGAGGTATTTCTGGTCGCCGAACTTGCCATCCTCGAAACGGGCATAGCACCATTCCAGGCAGGCATTCATCCACCACGCCAGCACCGCCAGCCCCTCGTCGGTATTCTTAATAGTGATAAACTGTACGCAATAAATGCCGCTGCTTTCCGACTGGTCGTACTGCGGGCTGTACCGGTGCGCGGTGATCAGCACCGAATTATCTCCCATTTCGTCGGTCAGCACCTTCGGATCCGCGAAAAACAGCAGGTCGGCGTCGAGATAGGTACAATGGTCGAGTCCAAAAGCGTGGATACAATGCCAGATCGTGAAAGAAGTACAGGTCCAGCAATACTCCCCCGGCGTGCGGGTGCCCTTTACGGCGAGAAGTTCGGGCGTTTCAAATTCATGCAGGGAAACAATCGTCGCATTCGGAAGTTCCAGGCGGCGCAGCAAAGCATCGCAAGCGTCGTCGAAAGCGAAGATATACAAATGAAAATCAGCCCCTTGCCGGACGAGCGAATGGTACATCGCCAATCCCCGCGAGAGGTAGCATGAATTAAAAAGGGTACAAAAATTCTGCATTAAAGTATGTTAGGGGTAGAAGAGGGTATCTTCCAATACAAATATCAATGATAATTCGTGAAAGTGGTTCTCCTACCGGCTGATAAAATAATATACTACCGACTATTTCTCGGCCGACAAGGTTGGAAAATGCATTCTGAATTAATTGACTATCAGTTATATAATACACGACCTGCTCATTATCACCAAGTTGGCAATGCTAAGATCGTATTGGAATGGAGTTACTAAATAAAGCCCTAAATTGCGATCGATTTAAAAGAAAAATATGTCGTTCTTTAAACCAAAGAAAAAAAATCCGTACGGCTGGTTTGGTGACTACAAAAAGTGGGAAGCACTCATCAAAGTCTCCGGAGGTTATGAGGCCGAGGCTATTTTGGACAAAACAAAGAACGCGCTCCTGAAAGTGAAGAACGGCGAGGCGGCCTACGAGCGTGATTCGGTATTGTTTGACAAAAAAGTTTACCCCTATTCAGTCATTTCCGCCCTGCTATACAGTGCCGTCGAATGCGGCAATAACCTCAATGTGATCGATTTCGGCGGATCGCTGGGAAGTACCTATTATCAGGTAAGGGACCTGATCCCGCCAACGGTGCAGCTGCATTGGAGCGTTGTCGAGCAGGAAAATTACGTCCGGTGCGGACAGGCGTTTTTTGAAGATGAAATACTGAAATTCCATTTCACGATCGAAGAAAGCATGAAGGCCCGCAAGGCCGACGTGCTGCTGCTTTCGAGCGTGCTGCAATACCTCGAAAAGCCGCACGACTTTTTGGAGGAAATTAAAAAGTACGATTTTAAATACATCATTATCGACCGGACGGCATTTATCCTGGCCGACCGCCCCGACAGGCTAACCTTGCAGGTCGTGCCGCCGGAAATCTACGAGGCACATTACCCCGCATGGTTTTTCAATGAGAAGCGGCTCCTCGAACATTTTGACGGTTACGAAATCAAAACGGAGTTCGAATCATTTGTGGCAGGAGAACAGGAAATGGAGATCGACCACATTAAGGCCGGTTATGACAAAGGTTTCTTCCTGATCAAACGCTAACGCATTATTTCCCTTGCCTTTTCACCATTTCGTTGATCCAGATCGGCGCGAAAGGTGATGTACAGCCTTTCGAAACCGGATAGTCGCGGTAAATGCCGAGCTTCTCGCCTATCGCGAGTGCACGTGCACGAAGCTCCGGGAAATTGATGCCGATCTGCGCCAGCGTGGTATTCATAGTCCATTGTACCTCCGGCGGGGCTGTGGGCATTTCGGTTTCGAGGCGGTCGAGCAGGCCTGGCACATCGATACCTTCGGGACTGCGCGTTACGCGGCCGGCCGTGAGGCTCCAACCCGCACGGGCCGCCCACGCGTAATCCGAGTTCATCCAGGTCTCGCGAAGTTCTTCCTTTTGAGGATGCTCCTTAATAATGTAGGAAGAAAGCCAGTCGGCAACCCAGAAATAGTTGACGCCATGCACCAGCCTGTCGAGCTCTCCGACAGACAGCAGCTTGGGTTTCATCACCAGCATACCCAGCAGCTGCGCCTCGATGTTGCCCGTATCCCACAATGCCAGACCCAATTGGTGGTCGACTTTGATTTTATTGGCGATGGCACGGATATCGCCCATTTTTACCCCGAATTGATTTTCGTGCGCGCCATTTTTAGCATTCATGGCGCGCACTTTTTCGTTTCCGAGCGATTTAAGGTCTGTTAAAGCTTCTTCGACGGTCATTTGCCTTGCATTTTTTCCGGATCATCGTAGTTGACCATCCAGTTGATACCAAATTTATCGGTCAGCGTTCCGAAATACGCACCCCAGAACGCATCCGCAAGCGGCATTGTAACCTGTCCGCCTGCCGAAAGGCCTGCAAACAACGTATCGGCTTCACCACGGTTTTCGGCATTGACCGAGATCGAAAAGTTATTCCCCGGCCGATAATTGGCAGCCCATTCGCCGCCGGTGTCGCTTCCCATGAGTATGGTTTCTTTACTGATCGGCAAGCTGATGTGCATAATCCTGTTCGCTTCCTCCTCGGTCACCCCTTTACCATCTTCCCCAGGAGGCATTTCACCGAAACGGCCTACATAGGGAAACTCTCCGCCGAAAACGGATTTGTAAAAATCAAAGGCCGCTTCGCAGTTGCCGTCAAAAGTGAGGTAAATATTTACGGTAGCCATGGTGGTGATGGTTAGGATTTATGTTGTCAACAAAAAGACCGTTGCGGCCAAAAACTCCTTATGGCTGCACTTCAACGATCATCTCGATCTCCACGGCAATACCGGAAGGCAGCGAGGCTACGCCGATGGCGGAACGGGCATGCTTGCCGCTTTCTCCGAAAACTTCTACCATAAAATCGGTAAAGCCGTTGATCACCTGGGGTTGCTGGGTCAAAGTAGGCGTGGAATTGACGAGCCCCAGCACTTTCACGATCCTTTTTACCTTGTTCAGGTCATCAATCTCGTATTTCAAGGAGGCCAATAATGCGATCCCGCAGAGCTTAGCCGCCTCTTTTCCCTGCTCGACGGTCAGGTCATCTCCTACTTTTCCCAGGATTTGCCCGCCGCCCGGTTTGTCCGGTCCGTGGCCCGAAAGGTAAATGAGATTGCCCACACGTACAGCGCGGAGGAGGTTTCCTTTACCCGCGTTGAGTTTCGGCAGCGTAATGCCGAGCTCGGTCAGCCTTTTCTCTACATCGGGGCGGCCCGATTGCGCATTGCCCCGGAAACTGATCGTAACGAACAAAAACAATAGTACAATCAGGGAAGTTTGTTTTAACATGATAGGTTTAGTTTAATAAATAAATGCGGTTAAAATTAAGAATCATTCGCAGAGAACCTGCAACGACCGGCGCCCGATTGTAAACTACTGCTTCCGCCCTCTACACCTTCAAATAGCACCGATAGCTCATTGACTATTCCCTTTTTAATATTTTTTCATCATATAGTTAAACAAAATGCAGTATTTGTTAAGCCTTGCTTGACTTTTCAAGGCGTAAATCCCCCCTCTTTAATCAGGTACACCAGATTATGATATTGTTAAATAGCTTTCAGCCGAAGCTGTAAGTAAGATCGATTGCCCAATTTTGTCGCCTCAAAACCGGAACTAACTTAATTCATTCATCATACCCATAACTCTACACCCATATGTATCGATGTAACGAAAGGTGGCCCCTGCGTGCAGGCACCTTACAAAAATCGATTGCCCATGCGGCGCTGATCGCCATGATCGGCGGTACCAGCTGGGCAAGCCCGACGCTCGAAACCGGTATCAAAACCGGGAATCAGCACCGGAATTTCATCAAGGCAGACCGTCAGATCAAAGGCCGCGTAACCGACGGCGATACCCCCGACGGTATTCCGGGCGTAAACGTTGTTATTAAAGGGTCTCAGACCGGTAGCGTTACCGACGCGAGCGGCAACTATTCCCTCGAAATCCCCGAAGGCGGTGCCATTCTCGTATTCTCCTATGTGGGTTATGTAAGCCAGGAAGTCGAAACGGGCACCCGGACCACGATCGACATCGCATTGAAGGCTGACAGTAAGTCGCTTAACGAAGTGGTGGTTGTCGGGTACGGTACGCAAAAGAAAGTGAACCTGACCGGCGCTGTGGACCAGGTGGGACAGGAAGTGCTGCAAAACCGTCCGCTCCCTAACCTTGCACAAGGCCTCGTAGGCGCAGTGCCTAACCTTAATATCCGGATGTTCGACGGTAAGCCGACGCAGTCGCCTGCGTTCAACGTCCGCGGTACAACATCCATCGGCCAGAACGGAAGCGCCCTGGTACTCATCGATGGTGTGGAAGGTGACCCGCGCATGCTCAACCCGCAGGACATCGAAAGTATTTCGGTACTGAAAGACGCCGCTTCGGCCTCTATTTACGGTGCCCGCGCGGTATTCGGTGTGGTATTGATTACTACAAAACCCGCTCCGGAAGGCAGGATAAGGGTTTCCTATTCGGCCAACTATTCGATCAAATCGCCGACAGAGGTGCCCGACAATATCACCGATTCCTACCCGTGGGCGCAGGGTTTCAGTGACGCATGGAGCCGCTGGAACGACAACGGCAGCACCCCGACGGCTGTCAATAAAACCATCGCCTTCTCCCCTGCCTACCTTGCCGAGATCAAGAGAAGATACGAAGACCCTTCGCTCCCGCGTGTAGAGGTAAACCCCAGCACCGGTGAATATCAGTACTTTTACAGCACCGACTGGTATAAGGAGCTGTACAAAAAGACCCTCAGCGCACAGGATCATGCATTGTCTATCGCGGGTGGTACCGACAAGGCTACTTACCTGTTGAGCGGCCGCTTCAACAACCAGGACGGTCTGTTCCGTTATAATCCGGACAAATACAGCATGTATAACTTCCGGGGTAAAGGCGGTGTTCAGCTGACGCCATGGCTGCGCGTCGACAACAATACGGAGTTCTCACAAATGAAATACCACCAGCCGCTGAACGTGGGCGAAGGAAGCGGCATTTACCGTAACATTGCCGATGAAGGCCACCCGCTGGCCCCGTTGACCAACCCGGACGGTACGCTTTCGTTCTCGGCAGCTTACACTGTGGGTGATTACTACTATGGCAAAAACGCCAGCGATCAGACGCGCCGGTTTCTGAAAAACCAGACTGCATTCAAGGCACAGTTCTTCGAAAAGGCGCTGACAATCAAGGCCAACATGACTTTCCAGAGCACGGACAATGCTGTTCAGCAAAACCGTGTGCAGGTGCCATACAGCCGCACCAAAGGCGTGATTGGCTACACGGGTACCAACACCAATGATATTTCGGAAAGCAGAAGCACCACCAATTACCTGGCAACCAACTTCTACGCCGATTATGTAAAGTCGTTCAACAACGTTCATAATTTCACTTTGCTGGGTGGTTTCAACTACGAGAGGTCATTGACCACCGGGCTGAGCGCTTCGCGCAACGGTATCGTGTACAGCGACGCCGACGATATCAACCTTGCATTGGGACAGAGCATTACCACCCGGGGCGGTTACCAGAAATGGGCCATTGCCGGTGGTTTCTTCCGTTTGAACTACAACTTCCGCGAACGCTACCTGCTGGAAGTGAACGGACGCTACGACGGTTCGTCCAAATTCCCGACCGACCAGCAATGGGCATTCTTCCCGTCGGTATCGGCCGGATGGCGCGTGTCGGAAGAGCCATTCTGGAAAGTGAACCCGAAAATCCTTTCAAATGTGAAGGTTCGTGCTTCTTACGGGTCGTTGGGTAACGGTAACATCCCGCCTTATACGTTCAACGAGAAGTTCGGTATTTCGCAATTGGGCCGTGTGATCAACGGTATCCGTCCGCAGGCTACCAGCATGCCGGCTGTTGTGCCTGACGGCCTGACCTGGGAAACCGCCACTACCGCCAACCTTGGTTTGGATTTCTATGCGCTGAACAGCCGTCTGCAATTCTCGGGAGATATTTACCAGCGTAAAACGACCGATATGTTCACCGTAGGCCCTACCGTTCCGGCCATTTACGGTACAGCCGTTCCATTTGGGAACTATGCCGACCTGAAAACCAACGGATGGGAGCTCAGCATCAACTGGGACGACCAGTTCAATATGGCATCGAAGCCTTTCCACTACAATGTGCGTTTCACATTGGCGGATTACAAAGCGACTATCACCAAATACAACAACCCCGACAAAAACCTGACCGATTACTACGAAGGTCAGCGCGTGGGTGAGATCTGGGGTTATAAAGTGGCAGGTTTGTTCCGGTCGGATGCTGAAATCTCGGAATCTCCTTCACAGAGCAATATCCCGAACACCAATACCCGGAAAAATTATGTGGGTGACCTCAAATTCCAGAACCTGGACGGGGATAATGTAATTTACCAGGGCCTCAACCGCGTAGGCAATTCGGGTGACAAGAGCATTATCGGGAACTCCGAGCCCCGCTATACCTACGGTGTGAACCTTTCGGGTGATTGGAGCGGCTTCTTCGTAGGCGCATTCTTCCAGGGCGTGTTGAAACAAAACTGGTACCCGTCGTCGGAAGCGCGTTTCTGGGGACAGTACAACCGTCCTTACAACTCTTATCCACGCTGGCAGCAGGACAATATGTTCCGCGAGGAGCTGGGTAATTTCGACGCTTATCTTCCACGCCTCGTGGGCTACGTGGCGCAGGGTTCCGGCCGTGCATTGCAGGTTGCCAACGACCGTTACATGCAGAATGTAGGCTACATCCGTTTGAGAAACCTGCAAATAGGTTACACCATTCCGGAGCGCATTACATCCAAAATCCACGCCCGTTCGCTTCAAGTGTATGTATCAGGCGAAAACCTCTGGACCTGGTCGCCGCTGTACAAATGGACGCGCGACACCGACGTAACCAGCATTTACGGATCTGACCGCGACCTGGGTGGCGGAAGTGCCGGCGACGGATACAATTACCCGATGTTGAAAGCCGTGTCCATTGGCTTGTCACTCAATTTTTAATGGAATTTATGAAGACTAGAAAAATACTTAACTATACGCTGGCCGTGATGCTGATCGCCACGGCAAGCTCCTGCGACCTCAACGAGGTACCGGTGGATACTGCCACCAACGACGCCGTTTTCGGATCGGAAAGTGGTCTGGAACTTTATGCAGGCTCTTTTTACAACATGCTGCCCGATCCCGACGCCGGTGTGTTCCAGATCGACGACAACTCCGACCTCGTAGCACGCAATGGCGTGGATAATTACCTGGCGGTAAATGCATTGAGCCCTATTACCAGTGGTGGATGGGACTGGGGAAGCCTGCGTAACATCAACTATTTCCTCGAAAACACAGAAAAAAGCACCGTCCCTACCAAGAACCATTATCTGGGTGTGGCGCGCTTTTTCCGGGCTTTGTTTTATTTTGATAAGGTAAAAAGGTTCGGTGATGTGCCCTGGATCGATAAAACAATCGACGTGAAGGACGAAGCTACCTTGTACGGGCCGCGTATGAACCGCTACGAGGTAATGGACAAAGTGCTTGCCGACCTGAACTTCGCGATCGAGAACATTACCCTGACCTCCGATCCTTCGGTAACCCGCATTACCAAAAATGTGGCCCGAGCGTACAAAACGCGTATTGCCTTGTTCGAGGCGTCGTGGCGGAAATACCATACCGAGGACAACAAGCAGGCAACTGCCAACACCTGGTATGAAGAAGTGGTGAAAGAGGCCAATGCCATCACCGGCTTTACGCTGCATTCCAGCGCACCCGACCGCGCCTACCGCGAAATGTTCCTCGCCAAAAGTGCCTATACCGACGAGACGATCCTCTCGGTGGCATTGAGCGCAAGCTTGCAGATTTACAGCTCTGCCAACCGCCGGTTCATCAGCCCTACCTACGGTAACCGCCCAAGCCTGACCCGCCGTTTCGTAAACACCTACCTGAACCTGGACGGTACCCCGTTCACAAGCAAGGCGGGCTATGAAACGACGCCCTTTGTGGAGGAGGTCAAAAACCGCGATTTACGTCTGAAACAAACCATCCGCACCGGCGACTATACCCGTACCGAAAACGGTGTTCCCGTGATCGCCCCGCCGAATTTCAGCCAGACCTACACCGGTTACCAGCCGATTAAATGGTGCTACGACGAACGTTTTCCTTTCGACGACGAAAGCCGCAACGACAATGCGCACATTATCATGCGCTATGGCGAGGTACTGCTCAATAAAGCGGAAGCATTGACCGAGCTCGACAAGATGACCGATGCCGAATGGACCAACACCATCGGAGCGCTGCGCAAGC
>CAMLNK010000077.1 GCA_946481035.1 uncultured Dyadobacter sp.
CATCCGCAACCTGGTAAAACTGTATCGCAACGACGTTACGATCGTCAAATATGCCTCGCTGGCAACAGAAGCGGCGCGGAATAAGGGCGAGTTCCTGGCACAGGTTACGCATGAGATAAGGACGCCGCTTAATGCAATCATCGGTTTCTCGCAGCTTATGGACTCCGATCGTCTCGAAGGGCAGATGAAAGAGAGCGTCGAGGCTATCCAAAGTTCATCGCGGATTCTGCTGACGCTCGTGAATGATCTGCTTGATTTTTCCAAACTGGAACGGGGCAAACTGACGCTGCAATATCAGCCCTTCAACCCTGTGGGCCTGGTCAACGAGGTAGTAGGATTGATGAGCGTTCTTGCAGGAGAAAAGGATATTCAAATTATTTCCAAAATTAGTATTGTTGAGCAGGCATGCCTCGTGGGTGACGAGTTCCGTATCAAGCAGGTGGTGCTTAACCTGTTGAGCAATGCGGTAAAATTTACGCCCGCCCATGGGAAAGTGTTGGTAGAAGCGAGCCTGGAAAGTGCCGATGGGCAGAAGAAGTGCTTGAAAATCAAGGTTAAGGATTCAGGAATCGGTATTGCGCAAGAGCATTTGAAGGAGATCTTCGAAGATTTCAGCCAGATAGATGGTGCTTCGGTAGGGAAGCAGGGTACCGGGCTTGGGCTGGCGATATGCAAGCGGATCGTGGAACTGCACGGAGGTAAAATCTCGGTCGAGAGCACATTAGGAAAAGGTTCGGAATTCAAAGTAGCGATGCCGATGCAGGTGGCCGACAAACTGAAACCAGCCCAGCGCCAATCTCCGGCGGGCACGCAGGTTGCATTGCAGGGCAAAAAAGTGCTCGTGGCCGACGATACGAAGCTAAACCTCGTGCTGATGAGCAGGTTATTGGAAAAACATGGCCTGTCATACGACCTGGTAGGCTCGGGAGACGATGCCCTCGAACTGTTCGAGAAGCAGCCTTACGACCTGGTAATCACCGATATCAATATGCCCGGTATGGACGGCTCCGAACTGACCCGGCAAATCCGCAGCAACGCCGACTCCCGGAAAGCAGCCACGCCGATAGTAGGCTTCACCGGTGACCTTTCCGATGGTGATAAGGACTTTTATGCGGATCTTGGCATTAACGGTGTGTTAGGCAAGCCATTTTCTGAAAAGGAATTTCTGGTAGTGCTGGCGGCGGTTTTCAGCTCTGGCAAGCAGGTCGGTTAAGCATTACCGGATTTCAATCCGGCTCCAATAACGCATTGACGCCGTATTGTCTTTCGAAATAAATCGCGCCTCATATTTGCCGGATGGGGCATTTGCCGGAATTTTGAAAACGCCGTAGTAAAGGTATATGCCGCCATCGCCATAACACCAGTCGGCTTTTACTGTCGGTTGTAAGAGGAGCGATTCGCTGCCTGATTTTAATTCCAATGCGGGCAGTGGCTTATTCGCGTCCATTCCGCTGCCGCCGTACTTTCCATCCATGATCCCGGGCAGAGGCATTGCGTAAAAAGTCTGGCCTTTGTTAACAACGACCCTCCCCGTATCGTGCCCCTGGGTGATTTGGATCGTAGGGCATTCCGCAAACTCGGTCCAAATAGCACCTACCGATTTCCTGGCCGCTCCGGAAGCTACGGGCTCAATGCCTTTGCCTATCACCGTACTACCCTCGTATATCTGAACAAGATAATGATCATCGGGCAGATCTTCCGGGAGCTTAAATGTGAGGGTGCTGTAAGATGCAAAAGTGGCGGCAAACGTCCGCGGGCCTGTCATCCGGTCATTGGACAGTTCGATATGGTATTGGTTTTCAGGCAAAAAAACGCCACCACCTATTTCCATTGTCTTACCCTTGGGCATTGCTTGGAGGAATTTGCTGAACGAATTCACTCCTGCGGTTATCGGACGCCTGATTTGCCTGATTTCCGGAAAGTCGAATTTTTTGTCACCGTACGAAATGCCGAGTATCATTCTGTCTGATTTCAGAAACTGCGTGCCCTGTATGATTGTAATCGTGTTGGTGGATGCGTAACCGGATCCCGTGCCTGTCAATCCCTTGGCCGGATCGGTCAGTACAGATTTAAATTCGGATCCTCCGTTGGGTGTCTCGGGAACGGAGCCGACGCCCGCCGTCAACACAAATTCAGCATACACCGAAATATCATTATCGGACGCATAGAACACCGGCTCGGAGACCAAACGGGCGCCCAACCGGCCTTCTTGCTTAACAAATACCGTGTACTGCTTCACCCCATTGAGCTGTGCTTCCTTTTTCGAAACAGTAAAGGACAGCGGAGATGCTCCCCGGAATGAATATCTTATCAGGCCAGGTTGTATGAGCGGGATGTCAGGAAATACTTCCGCCTTACTGCCCTCGGGTAGGTCAAGTTTCAGATCCAGCGTTTGGCTGGTATAACTCTCAGGCAGCACGATCTGGATAATTCGTTTGTCGGGATCGATTTTCATCTCTTTCGCACCATTTACGCTGATGGATTTGACGAACGAATCATCGACAGCCACGACGTCCGGGACGATCTCTTTTTCTTTTTTACACCCCAAAAACAAACAAATAACCACAATCGGCAGGTAGTAGAATACTTTTTTCATGGCATATAACTTGTTGATAGCTAGTTGGGTATTGCGGTATTTTATTTGAAAATTTAAAAAATATACTTTAATAATTAATCAGTTACTTAAATAAAAAAACTCCACCGGTTAAATTCTGCCGCGATGGCACTTTTCCTGATTAAATCACTCATCAAAAACTCAATCGGCATGGCAAAAACAGATTTCAAATCGGTAGACGAATACCAGGATACGTTTCAAGGGGAGAAAAAGGAAAGGCTGGCGGCAATCCGGAAAACGATCCGCGAAGTGGCGCCCAATGCCGAGGAAGTGATCAGCTACCAGATCCCGGCTTACAAGCATTTCGGGTTTCTGATTTACTATTCAGCTGCGACGAATCACATTTCACTGTCGTATCCTTTTAGCCAGGCACTGCTCGCCGAGTTCAAAACAGAACTTGCGAAATACAAAATGAGTAAATCGGCGCTCCAATTGCCCGATAAGGATCCATTGCCGCTCGACCTGATCAGGCGCATTGTCGAATACCGCATGAAGGAAAATGAGCTTGCCGAGGCTTCGAAGCCACCAAAAGCCAAAAAGAAATAACCCATTAACCGGGGCATGACGTTTCTCAGTATCGCAGCTAAGCGGCGTCAGTTTTCCGGCCGTGGCGGCCAAGTACTTTTGGATGAATTATCAATACCTTATCCAGAACATGATGCCGCATACTTTTCATATTCCGGTCCTCGGACTGGGTTACTCCATAGATACCCCCATTAAAGTCGCCAAATACGGCATATCTTCGGTCGCCTCCATTGTTGACGACGAGTTGATCGAGCGCATGCGCGTACATTATGCCCGTCAATGCGGAGCAGATGACGCGCCCATAGCCAAGTCGGAACCGGACTACCGCAGCCGCAGGATCACAGCCTATCTCGACTTGATGCACGGCATCGTGGCCGAAGAGTTTGAAAAACTGAAAAACCAGCCATTCGGCACCGGGAGCGATATCGACCGTTATTTCAGCCTTTTGCCGGCGGGCTCGGAGCTAAAACTCCGGTATGAAACGATGCTCACTATGCCCGGCGGCACTGAGAAAGATGCGGAGGCGACTGCGCTGCGGGAGCAAATGGTGGCAGGCAGCATCGACGTAAATATTATGTCGAAGGTGGATAAAATGAATACCGATGCCGACGGGAACCTGCTCGATGACACTTATACGGACGCGCTGGCTGCATTGCGCGGCTTTGCATCGAGTAAATTGTCGTCGTCGATTATTCTTTCCGCGGGCATGAACCCGCATTTGTATAGCTACCTCGAAGCATTTACGGACTTTTTCCCGGACGAGAAAGGCAGCTTCCGCAAAAAAGTGATCCTCAAAGTGAGCGATTACCGCTCGGCATTGATTCAGGCGAAGTTTCTGGCTAAAAAGGGAATCTGGGTTTCCGAATTCCGCATTGAATCGGGGCTTAACTGCGGCGGGCATGCATTTGCGACCGAGGGGAATCTGCTGGGGCCGGTTTTGGAGGAGTTCAAAAACCGTCGTGCAGAAATGTTCACCGAATTGCTCGCGCTTTACGAGCCTGCGCTGGAAAGCAGGGGCATAGCGCTCGCACGCGTGCCACGTACGCGCATATCCGTACAGGGCGGCATTGGTACCGCGGCAGAGAATGCGTTTTTGCTGGAACACTACGGGATCGAAGCCACAGGCTGGGGGAGTCCGTTCCTGCTGGTTCCGGAAGTGACCAACGTCGATAAAACCACGCTGGATGAGCTGGCAAATGCGGATAGCGACGCCTATTACGTGAGTGATTCATCGCCGTTAGGCGTTCTTTTCAATAATTTTAAAAACAGCACCGCCGAGAAGCAGCGTCTCGAACGCATTGCGAAAGGCCGCCCTGGGAGTCCGTGCAACAAACGTTTCCTGGTTTCGAATACCGAATTTACCAAAGAACCGATCTGTACAGCTTCCCGCCAATATCAGCAGCTGAAAATCAGGCAACTGCAAGCGATCGAACCACGGCCCGCGAACTTACAAATGCAGATTGATGCGGTTACCGAAAAGCTTTGCTTGTGTGAAGGACTTAGTACCGCGGCGCTCATTAAAAGCGAGCTCATCAAGCCAAGGGAAAATAAAGCCGTCGCCATTTGTCCTGGGCCGAATCTGGCATTTTTTTCAGGGATATATTCACTGGATGAAATGGTAGGGCATATCTACGGGAAAATAGACTTGCTGTCCAAACACCTTCGGCCAAATATGTTCATCAACGAGCTGAACTTATATGTAGATTATCTCAAAAAAGACATCGAACGCCACACCGCGGCCCTGAACGACAAGAAGGTCAAATACTTGGCAAAATTCCGGGCGAACTTGTTGGAAGGAATTAATTATTACAAAAAACTGATCCCGGAAATAACGAACCAGACCGTCGCATACCGTCAGGAAATGATGGCTCAGTTGGAGGCGATAGAGGGCAGGCTTTTATAGCTTGCCCGTCTTATCGGCATCTCCTGAATGGAAGAGCTGAATGGCAGCCTCATAATCCGGATGCGTTTTTCGGAGCAGGATAGAGGCAAATACAATCATTTCTGGCCTGACAAC
Source organism: uncultured Dyadobacter sp. (assembly GCA_946481035.1). Next base: position 5,157 of record CAMLNK010000077.1, read on the forward strand.
ATTACCATTCCCGCCAATTTTCAAATCCTTAACAATGACCTGCCTATCTTGTTTTTCGATTGACGGGTCATTAATCAGGCTGAACCATCTCTTGAACTTGGCGTGCCGCAAGTAACCCTTACCATCTTGCGGATCGCAATAATAGATGATGATGACGTCGTTCTCTTGCAAAAAATTGGTCAGGATATACAGCACGGTATTTCTTAGGCGGACATCCAAGCCCATGGAAGGCTTATCTGTTTCGATAAAGAAGTTACAGGTCGGCCCTATTTCCGGGTTATCCGGGAAGTACCTGGCATCCCGGGATAAATCGACCGTAACGACTATGTCTTGCGTTGTCAAAAACTGGAAGCGTTCTCCAAATTGCCGATATGGATAAATTTCAGAAAAGTTTGACTCCAAGTGCTTCCAATTCAGTTTTTGTTATTTCACCCCTATCGTATGCATTTATGTCTCTTCTTGTCTGCATCATTCTTGCAATAAGAATTTCAAGGGTAACTTTGGGACCGTTTTTGCCATCGGCTGCTTCCGCAGTATCTGGTGTGTTCGTAGGTAATGTTTGTTCCATAGTTTGATCGATGTTTAGTTCTTTTATGACAGCCCGGGGTTCATAGCTTGCCCGTCTTATCGGTATCTGCTGAATGGAAGAGCTGAATGGAAGCCTTATAATCCGGATGCGTTTTTCGCAGAAGAATGGACGCATATACAGTGAGTTCTGATCTGACAATTTTGTCATTTTCGTCAACCTTCAAATCTACGACTATGACTTGCCTGTCTTGCTTTTCGATCGATGGATCATCGATCAGATTGAACCATCTGTTGAACTTAAATAGTTCTCCGAGTTGCTCATATGGATAAATTTCAACCAAGCCTTACTCCCAATGCATGAAGTTCCTCCAATGTCATTTCGCCCCTGTGGTACGCCTTTATATCTTTATGCGTCTGCATCATCCTGGTAATCAGGATTTCCAAAGTGGGCTTCTCCGGACGGTTTTCGGCGTTGATTATTTCCGCTGTTTTTGGCTCGTTTGCTGGCGTTGTTTGTTCCATAGTTTGAAAGATTTTTGTGAAGTAATTCTTAAACCTAGGAAAAGCAAATGAACTATTTTCGCTTCAAAGCCAGGGAATGATCAGGCGGGAACTATGAATTATCAAGGGTCGAAAAACTTTTCTAATTCCGCATCCGGGCGAGTTTTTCGTACTCCAAAACCGTGATCTGACTGCCTTTCATGTCGACCAGACGCTCGTCCTTGAAGTCGGATAAAGTACGGATAACGGTTTCAGTGGCGGTGCCTACCATCGAGGCAATGTCCTCGCGGGTGACAGCCATGGAGAAGGGCTTCGAGCGGTCTTCCTGGTAGCGCTGCACAAGCATTACCAAAGCCTGCGCCACGCGTTTGCGCACAGAGTTGTAGGCGAGTTGCAAAAGCCGCTCCTCGCGCTCCTTAATTTCATTGGAAAGCATACGAATGAACTTCGACGCCACTTCGCGGTTACCTTGGAGCAGGTTGAAAAAATCGTCCTTCGGGATCATTGCCACTTCCGATTTCTCCAATGCAATGGCGGTTTCTTCGTAAGGTGCGCCTTGCAGCAGGTCGAGATAGCCGAAGAACTCGCCTTCTTTCAGCAGATCGGTAATGTATTCCTTGCCATTCTCATTGGATTTATAGGCTTTTACCTTTCCTTTTTGAAGGAAAAACACATGGGAGGGAAAGCTGCCTTCGGTATAAATCGTCTCTTTTTTTCTCAAAACCTTCACCTTCTTGTCCTCCGCGAGCTTCACGATCGGGTCAAAAGCCTGGGCTTCTTTGATAAACTGGTCGAAGCCATCGGCGGAGCGCTCGAACTGCTTTTTCAGCCGGTCGCTCTTTTTGAGGCGCATTTCGACGGCATTGAGCAGCTCCACATCGTCGTAAGGCTTGGTGAGATAATCGTCGGCGCCCATGGTCATACCTTTGCGGTAATCCTCTTTCTCGGCTTTGGCAGTGAGGAAAATGAAGGGAATGGAGGCCGTGCGCTCGTCCTTGCCGAGCATATGCAGCACCCCGTAACCATCGAGCTCGGGCATCATAATGTCGCAGATGATCAGATCGGGATGATGCTGGGCGGCCTGTTGCACTCCTTCCTTGCCATTTCGGGCGGTGATCACCTCGTAACTGGCGAGTTCAAGGATCTCGGCCGTGTTTTCCCGCATTTCGGGGTTGTCTTCTATCAAAAGTATTTTTCTCGCTTCCAAGTCTGGTACTGTTTGTGTCAGGATTCGATTTTAACGGCTGCCGGTTCGCGGTTAGGCAGTTCTACGAAAAAGGTGGTGCCCACACCCACTTCGCTCCGGAAGCGCACGGTGCCGCCCATTAGTTCGATATAATTCTGTACTATATTGAGGCCGAGCCCGGTCCCCTGCGCATTGCCGGCATTGTTGGCACGGAAAAACCGGTCGAAAACATGGCCCTGGTCCGGCTCTGGAATGCCGATACCCTGGTCCTGCACTTCGATGCGGATCAGCCCGCTCCAATTTTTGACCCTAAGAAAGATAGATTTGCCGGATTCCGAATATTTGATCGCGTTCGAAAGCAGGTTGAAAAGCACGTTGCGCAGTAACTGCTTGTCGAGCCAGGCGCTCGTTTCGCCTTCATAGCTCACAAACATCTCCTGGCCTTCCTTGCAAAGTCCGCGGATCTCCTCGATCAGGTTTTTACAAAACTCGGCGAGATCGGTAAGTACCGGAATGCAATGAATGCGGCCTTCTTCCAGCTTGCCGATCGACAGAAAGTCGTTTAATATTTCGGTAAGGTTGGTGACGGTCGATTTGATGCGCTGGACGTGTTTTTGTCGCTTATCTTCATCCTCCGAGCGAGAATACCGGCCTATGAGCGAGGCCGACGACAGGATCGTCGCCAGCGGCGTCCGGAACTCGTGGGAAGCGATCGTCACGAACTGGCTCTTCATATTGTTCAGCTCTCGCTCCTTCGTCAATGCCCGCACCACTTCCGCCTGCGACTGCTCGATGCGCTTGATCGCCGCGGCCAGCTCTTCCGTCCGTTGCTGCACGCGTTCTTCCAGTTCCGCATTCAGTTTTTGAATTTCAAGATTAGCCTCGATAATGCGGCTTTCCTGCTTTTTGCGTTCGGTAATGTCGATAACAAAACTTACCACAAACTCGCCATCGCTGGTTTTGAAAGGGCTGAGGCTCACCTCCACGGGAAACTCGCTGCCATCTTTGCGCCGGGCGAAAAGGTCCATCATATGCCCCATACCACGGGCCCGGGGCGCTTCGAGGTACTCGTCGCGGTAACCCACGTGGTTCCTGTTGAACCGCTGCGGGATCAGCGTCTCGACTTTCTTGCCGATCAGCTCGCGATCTGTATATCCGAAAAGCTCTTTGGCCTTGGGATTGAGCATTACAATGTTCGCCTGCTTGTCCACCACCACGATCCCCTCGGTCGCGTGCTTGAACAAGGCATCCAGCATCTCGATGTGCCGTGTCATCACCTGCGTATGAATTAAAATATCCGTATCAAACATACCAAAGTACAGGACACAGGTGAACACCGCAAGAATTCATTATTAAACTGTTTGGCTGAAAAGGGTCGTTTGGGGTAAATCGGCCCACAGGCGCGCATCGAAAGCCATGCACACGTTACGCACGAATGCTTTGCCTTTCTCAGTAATCCTCAGACGGAAAGGCTCCATTTCCACGAGTTCGTCGAACTCCATTTCGGAAAGCTTTTCGAGTGCCTGGTACACCTCCGCACAAACCTCGGACGGGTTGGCCCAGGATGTTTCGAACGAAGTCATCAGCCTCAGGATATGTTTTCTCAGAATCAGATCTTCGCGGCTCAGCTCGTGGCCGCGGAATATCGGCAGCTCATTTGCCGCGAGTTTTTTGTAATAATCTTCCACCTTCTTCTCGTTTTGCACATAGCCCCACCACGAATCGGAGATGGACGATGCGCCAAGGCCTATCAGCAGCTGCGTGCGGGTATCGGTATAGCCCATGAAATTCCGGTGCAGGCGAGCCTGCGTGGCCGCTGTATACAACTCGTCGGTTTTGAGGGCGAAATGGTCCATGCCAATATCTTCATAGCCCGCCAGCTCCAATGCATTACGCCCGGCTTCGTAGATCGCCATTTTATGGTCGGCGTCGGGCAGGTCGTTTTCGGTATAGCTGCGCTGGCCGGGCTTGATCCACGGTACGTGTGCGTAGCTGTAAAAGGCAATACGGTCGGGGCGGAGCTTAATTACGCGCAGCATGGTCTCCATCATCGAGCAGTTCTTCTGCTGCGGCAAGCCGTACACAATGTCGTAGTTTACGGAAGTATAGCCTATATCGCGGGCTTTCAGGGTCAGGTGTTTGACCTGTTCAAAAGTCTGGTGCCGGTTGATAATCGCCAGTACTACCGGGTTGAAATCCTGTACGCCAATGCTTATCCTACGGAAGCCGACGGAATACAATGCTTCCAAATGTTCGTCGGTCGTATTTCCCGGATGTGCCTCGAAACCGAAACGGGCGTCGGCATGTACCAATG
>CAMLNK010000078.1 GCA_946481035.1 uncultured Dyadobacter sp.
AATATCCCGTCTTTCTGGGCATCAGCATGGTGGTTCTTTCAGTTCTTACTTTTGCGCTGATCTGGTTGGGCATATATCCCGATACGGTGATCGGCGTTGTGCGGGGGCTTCAACTTGAATAAATAGCGGAAAATCCTACCCGTTGAAAAGTATAAGCCTTCCCGAGAAACATATAAGCCCGTCGCCGCGCTGTCGCGCACCTTTGCATCATTCAATTAAACAAACCAAAATGATGACAAAGACAGTTTTGATTACAGGCGCTTCTTCGGGATTTGGGAAGGATGCAGCACGCTTATTTCAAAAAAATGGATGGAATGTGATCGCTTCGATGCGGTCGCCAGAGAAAGAAACAGAGCTGGCCGGTCTCGACCGCGTGGCGTTGGTGCGCCTGGACGTGACCGACAGCGCGAGCATTCAAAATGCGGTCGAAGAAGGGATCGCCCGGTTCGGTGGCATTGATGCGGTGGTCAACAATGCAGGATATGGTTCGCTGGGCGTGCTGGAAGCCGCGCCGGCGGAGGTGGTACGGAAGCAGTTCGATGTCAATGTATTTGGGGTGATCGAGGTGATTAAGGCGGTGTTGCCGCATATGCGCAAGCGCAGGAGTGGGGTGATCGTCAACGTGTCCTCGATGGGCGGACGGATCGCATTTCCGTTTTCAACGCTCTACCATGCCACTAAATATGCGGTGGAGGGGATTTCGGAGTCGCTGCAATATGAGCTCGAACCGCTGGGTATTAAAGTGAAAATCGTGGAGCCGGGCGGTTATAAAACCGATTTCGCCGGGCGTTCGCTGGCAACTTTTGGCGCCGGCGATTTGTTGGACTACATGCCTGCCTATGATGCTTTCGCAGGGCAAGTAGATAACTGGCCGATGTCGGAAAGCGTTTGGGAAGTGGCAGAGGCGATTTTCGAGGCCGCTAATGACAGCTCGGAACAGTTGCGTTACCCGGTCGGTGCCGACGCGGTACAGCTGCTTCAAGCCAGAAAGGAAATGGATGATCTGACGATCAAAAACCTCATTGCCGGCCATATCTAGTATTTGTTAATCAGCTATTTCACTGTTATGACCAGCCAGTATCTTGATATCGAGACTATTAGCGCTCTGCACGATTATGTAGGCGCCCCAAGGCCCAAACACCCGCTGATCAGCCTGATAGATAACACCCGGTTTTACGCGCAATGCCCTCGTGCGCTTACGGCCTTCCGATTTGGCTTTTACACGATCTCGTGCAAGCGTATCCATGGTGTTTTGAAATACGGCAAAGGGCTCTACGATTTCAGCGAGGGATCTCTGATGTTCACCGCACCCTGGCAGGTCATAACAGGCAGCATCGAAGAAGGTGGGGTCGAGGAAGGGTGGGCGTTGTTCATCCATCCCGATCTGCTCAATGCAACCGAACTTGGACAAAAGATACATCAATACTCGTTTTTTAACTACGATGTAAATGAGGCATTGCATATTTCCGACGATGAAAAGCAGCTGATCCGCGACTGCGTGGACAAAATCGAGCGGGAATATTCCCAGAATATCGACAAGCATACGCTCGGACTGATCACCGGTAATATCGAGCTGCTGCTCAATTATTGCGACCGGTTCTATGACCGTCAGTTTTACACCCGGGCGAAGGTGAGCAATGATCTGGTGCAACACTTTGAAAGGCTGCTGAACGAGTATTTTGCCAAAGACACATTGATCGAAACGGGCCTGCCAAGCGTTAAATACTTCGCCTCAGCGCTAAATCTGTCGCCGAATTATCTCTCCGATTTGCTCAACCGGTTTACCGGCAAGACTACCCAGGAGCATATTCATTTGCGGATGATAGACAAGGCCAAATCGCTGCTTTGGGGAACCGGGCAGTCGATCAGCGAGATCGCCTACGATCTTGGTTTTGAGCACCCTTCCCATTTTACCAAAATATTCAAAACCAAAACCGGCAAATCGCCAAGCGCATTCAGGAACTTGAACTGACGGCTATCGTAAATAGCATTGCGCTGGTCTCCCATACAGGGTGCGTCCAGGATAAAAATAATTTCAAAACTGGCCGGAAAGCCGCGGGCATAGCTAACTTTAAAGGTAATTAACACCTTTAAATCAATAGCCTATGGCCATCAAAACAAAACGGATTTATGAACCCGCAGCAGCCACCGACGGCTACCGAGTACTGGTAGACCGACTTTGGCCGCGCGGGCTCACCAAAGAAGCGGCTGCTATCGACCGCTGGATGAAAGAAGTTGCGCCGTCCGACGAGCTCAGAAAATGGTTTCACGCCAATATGGACGAATGGGATGAGTTCAGGGCGCGTTACGAGGCAGAATTGAAAAACTCAGAGGCTTTAAATGTATTGCGCTCGCTGGTTTCTGAAAACGAATTGGTAACCTTGCTGTTTGCGGCCAAAACAGAGGACCGCAACCAGGCATTAGTCCTGAAAGAATTGCTCGAAAAAGCGTAACACTACACTCAACGTTCCAATCTTACAATCAATCCTTCATCACCGCTCAGCAAAAGATTGTTCTCAATACGCAGCCCGATGCGTTCTGTTTCGGTACTGATGATGACCTCTCCCTGAAAAGTTTCATTTTTGGGCCTTAAATACCCGGGCCTGTGGCTCAGGTTGAGCACCACCAGAAAACGGTCGGTGTCGTTTTCGCGAATGAATGCGATCAGCTGTTTGTCGGAGTAAACCGGCGTGTATTTGCCTGTCTGAAATGCAGGTTGCCTTTTGCGCAGCGCAATCAGACTTTGGTAAAAGGACAGCATCGAATCGGGGTCGTCCTTTTGTAATTCCACATTCACGCGGCGAAAGCTGTGGGGAAGGCGCAGCCAGGGTTTGCGCTTCGAGAACCCGGCAAATTCATCTGTATTCCACTGCATGGGCGTACGCGCGGGGTCGCGGCTCACGTTACGGTCGGGCATATTGAGCCCTTGCGGGTCTACGACCTCGTCTTGCGGGATCGGCACGTCGCGCATACCGATTTCATCACCATAATAGATAGTAGGCGTTCCCCGTAGCGTGAGCAGCAGCATGGCCGCAAGACGAGCCTGCGAGCGCCCTACGCGGCTGGCCACGCGCGGCTGGTCGTGATTGCCGACTACCCAGTTAGGCCAGCCATCGGCGGGCAGTGCGCCTTCATATTCGTCCACGGCCCGGGAAATCTGCTCCGAGTCCCAGGGTAATGTCAGCAACTGAAAATTAAAGGGAAGGTGCGCGCCCGATTTGTCGGCACCATAATAGGTTACCAGTTTGTGGATGGGCAAATAAATCTCCCCGATCAGTACGCGGTCGTCATATTGGTTTGTTACATGCCGCATCATGCGCACGATTTCATGGACTTCCGGCTGATCGGTGGAATATACCGGGTCATGGTATTCGTAAATCAGGTCCTTTTCATCGAATACCGAATTCGGCACTACCGGATTGTTGCGAAGTTGGGAATCCTTGATCATATGCCACATCACATCCACCCGAAAACCGTCGACACCTTTACCGAGCCAGAAATGCATTACATCCATCATGGCTTTTTGCACCTGGGGATTGCGCCAGTTGAGGTCGGGCTGTTGTTTCAGGAATGCGTGATAATAATATTGCCCGGTGGTTTCGTCCCATTCCCAGGCATGGCCCCCAAAAACGCTGAGCCAGTTGTTGGGCAATGCGCCATTCTCGCCGGCATCCTGCCAGATGTACCAATCGCGTTTCGGGCTGTCACGCGATGAGCGTGATTCCAAAAACCACGGATGCTGATCGGAAGTGTGGTTTGGGACGAGGTCGAGGATTAGTTTCATCCCGCGGCCGTGTACCTGTTCCAGCAGCCGGTCGAAATCCTCCATTGTGCCGAATAGCGGGTGGATGCCCTGGTAATCGGATATGTCGTAGCCGAAATCGGCCATCGGCGACGGGTAAATAGGAGACAACCATATGCAGTCCACACCTAGCCATTGCAGGTAATCGAGCCGTTGGACGATCCCTTTGAGGTCACCGATGCCGTCGCCGTCCGCATCCTGGAACGATCGTGGGTAGATCTGGTAGATCACGCCGGTCTGCCACCAGAGGTGATTCATTTCGGTCGAGGCGTTGTCCGTGATTGTTTTCATAGGTGTTTGGTTTGCTGATGCCGTCGGGTCCTAAAAAATCACACCACGTTCGAAATGAAAACTTTATAGGAATTATTTGATAAAAAACATGTATAATCGAAGCAAATTGGTTATATTCAGTAAACAAAAATTACTCAAACCATGATGCCTTTCATAAAAGTTACCGGAGAATTCGACGAAAGTCTGAATGTAAGCGTAGAGAAGATCCTTTACTACATGGGGTATAGCCATGGATGCACGATTTTTCTCGGCACGAGTATTTCGATTCGCGTGAAGGAATGCGAAGAGGACATTAAAAGGCTCATCGAAGAAGCATATATGCAGGTGGCGTAAGCCGCAGGCTGCATCACCGTATGCAGTATCAGCTTGTAATCAGTTAATGATCGCTGACGGAGAAACATCCTGTCAGCGATTTTTTTATGCGCCGATAGTCATGAATATAATTCATAAATAGTATTATTTTAATAAATTGAAATGGCTATAAGAAGAATCTTATGCAAATGCTTAAAGAATTTATAGTTTTGTAAACTATTGATATACAATATGAGTTTATAGTTTTAGCGAAGTGATAGGGTTTGAAAATGAATTGTGACCAAATGGTGTAATTTGGTATTTTACCGTTTTGTTAGATGCGTCATTAACCCGCTAAACACCTCCTGAAAATATTGCCCGACGGGCATTTCGTAAAATTCAATACCATGAAACAAGTAAACAAGCGTAGAAGTAAAGATGCACCGGCAGGTTTCCGGGCATTTCTGAGTCAGTTTTTTAATGACCACAAGCAATTGAAAGAAGAGGAATATTCAGCAAACCGGTACTCGGTTCTATATACTTTAAATGATCAGTACCAGCACGTTGGCTGCCCGACACAAGAGGAGGCACAATTGGTTCAGAGCCTGATGCTTACCGATGAGAACCGCGTGCCTGTGGGTATTTACGATTCCCGTACCGATTCGTTCGAATGGGAGATCGTGGGCGAATATCTTGGCGGCCAGGGTTCCGACGAGCGCCAGCGCAATCGTGAACAAGCCATCCTGACCGTCGCGCGTGCATTGCGCCGCCGCGATGCGAGCTGGCATCCGGAGTATTTGCAGCGTCCGAGCTTTTTTGCCTGAGCGTAAAAGCAGTTAATCGTTATTCGTATAAAATGCAACGAGGCCGTCTCCCAGGAGTACGGCCTCGTTTGGTTAATGCCTTAGAGCTACTACCAGGTCAGGGTGACAGCAACATTAGGGAGAACTTGATCAAGCCATAAGAGAAGCTCAGTAAGAGAAATGCCAATTCCTACCATGATATTGATGAGGTTAGTGTTTTATTGCCTACTCGTTTTCAGTGGTTTTCGGCTGTCCCACACCTTGCAAGATGTTGTAATATTAATGCTACGTGTATTTAAAAGCAAATTCGATAGTATAGGGTTATTGTGTGGCTCAATTTAGTCGTCTTTATTTTTGTTTGCCAAGCCGATTTTGAAACATAAATAGATTTCTACATTTGAAATTATTTTTAATTCTTTAATTATTAGATAGTTATAAAATATATTTGACTGTTGATAGGGATGGGTGCTTTAACTATCAGCTTGTGTAATAGTGTCGCATTTTTGTAGAATAAATTTAATTGCCATGAATTAATTTTGACTTGTTGTTGGGCATTATGCTACAATTATCGGGCGGTCAAGGCTGGGATACCGCCCCGGGAGTAGGGCATATTTGCGCCGTCTGGGTGGTTAGATTAACTTTCGGGAAATTTCCAAATCTTAGAAAATGATGAAAAGATTTCTGCTCCTGCTTGCGCTTACTATCATCGTTGCGGCATCGAAACCAAGGAAAATCTCCTGGGTGGCCATCGGCGATTCCATCACTTATCTCAACGACCATCGGAACGAAACAGGCAACCGCGTCACGAAAGGATACCTGACGCTGATCGCGGAGAAATTTCCGCAGGTAAGCTATATAAACCAGGGGCATAATGGCTGGACGGCGGTAAACATTGCCGATAAAATCGAATCACTGGGGCTTGTGAAGGCTGATGTGTACACGGTTTTCCTCGGTACGAACGACTGGTGGCAAGGAAAGCCGCTTGGCGCGATCTCGGATTACGAGCAGGCAAAGGGCAGCGGTACGGTTTACGGAGCGTTCAGGGTTATTACCGACAAATTGAAACAGCTCAATAAAAAGGCAAAAGTCATACTGATTACACCCATGCAGCGCGGCGATTTTGTATATATCAACAGCTATAAAAACAATGCATTCGGATCCTATAAGCCTAAAAAAGATCAGACTTTGGAGCAATTTGCGAATGCGGTTGTGGAAATAGGGAATAAGGAGAAGCTGCCTGTCGTGGATTTGTACCACGACAGCGGTATAAATCTCGATAACATGGTTCGATTCAAGCGCTTGAAAGACCCGCAAGCAGGTAGTTACAAGGACTATAAGTACCCCGATTATATCGATATTCCCTTCAATCCAGAAACAGACGAATATCCTTATCCCGAATCATCGATCGATATGACCTATGATGGCTTGCATCCATCCGACAGGGGGTATGAGGTGATCGCCGAAATGCTTGTGAAGAAATGGAAGGGACTGAAATAGTCCCCGTATTATTTCGCTCTGGGCGTGGTGATATAGGTTTTGAGGTCGGCAAGCAGGTTGTATAATGATGTATTGATGCCGTCATTGTCGGCCTTTGCCATTTGCAGGGAAAGTTCTGCCTCTTTGCGTTTTTTTCGGTTGCTTTCTGTTTTAATAATCTGCTCTTTGGCAATGATATTGTCATTTTCCTTTGCGCTCAACCGGACCGGACTGTGCTCGGCAGAAACGCCGTCGAGCGTGGTGATGCGGGCTTCGTACTGGTTGTCTTTATATTGAACGCCGAGATCGAAGCGGATGTATTGGTAGTCGGAATGGATGACCGGAATGTAGCTGGTAATGAGTATGATGCCGGCCTGCTTGTCATCGCTGGTGATCGCATTCTGTGCATTTCCGAACTTTTTGTCCACCCAGGCGGTGAGCTTTTGGTGGAGTTCTGCGCTGGTGAATTTTGGCTGTCCCGAATCGGTGTAGCTAATATTGTTCTTAGAATCGATCGGCAGCCGGCCGTCCTGGGCGAAAGTGTGGGTTGCCGCGAAAAGCAGCGCAAATAAAATCAGATGTTTCAAGACAAAGTGTTGAATTAGTGAGTGGGCAAATATAGGGGAAAACATTTTCGTGATGCTTTCGCCGACTTTGTATTTGGTGCGGTTTTTTAAAAGGAATGATTTGGTTACTTTTAACTACACTAAACTCAACAGGTTATGGCTAAGCTTAAAAACGTTTCGCTTGCAATTGCGCTGCTCATCTGCGCTTCGTTCACCATCCTGCACCACGGCTGGGCCGACTACGACCAGACCAAACCGACCGATTTTAAAGCCAAAATCGAAGACCTTACCTACGAGAACCCACACGTGCTTGCCAAAGTGAAGTACAACAAGGAGCTTACTACCGTGTACCTTGCGCCCATCACGCGAATGGAGTCGCGAGGGCTGAATGCGGACATGATCAAAAAGGGCACGACGATCCGTTTTGTGGCTTATCCGCACAAAACCGAGAAAAATGAAATGCGTGCCGAACGCATTTTTGTAGGTGACGACAAATATGAGCTTCGCTAGACGTGCAGTATCATCAGTGGCTTGAATGGCTGGAAAGATCTTCCTGGGCGGTTGGTATCAGGCAGTCGCTCTGGCTATACCCGGCGCTCGAAATCGTGCATATTCTGGGTATCGTACTTCTGGTAGGCGCAGCGTTCCTTTTTGACCTGCGCCTGCTGGGTTTTTCGGGTAATTTGCCCGTGACCGCGCTTTCTAAGCATTTACTGCCGTGGTCGCAACGCGGGCTGATATTCATTGTCCCCTCCGGACTTCTTCTGTTCATTACTAATGCACAGGCATTGGGTATCGATCCGGTTTTCTGGACGAAGGTTGGGTTGATAGTCGTTGCGGCGATGAATGTGTTTGCGTTTCATCGGTTTATTTATGCGCCTTTCAAACGTCACGGCGCTTATGGCGAATTACCCTTGCTGGCACGGGTATGCGGGGTGGTTTCGATTGTGGTTTGGATTGCCGTTGTGGCTTGCGGGCGGTTGCTGGCTTATTGATCGGAAGCCGCCTGCTAATCGGTTTTCGCTAATATGATTTGCGGTATTAGTTTTTCGCTGAACCTAAATCAAAAGCAATGGGCAATACTTATTCTCAAATCTTCATTCAATGCGTTTTTGTTGTGAAATACCGCGCAGCGAGGCTTTATAAGCCCTGGCGGTATGAGTTGTTTGGTGTGATTGGTCATCTGATTAATGAAACAGGGGCGAGGGTGCTCATTGTGAATGGTGTAGAGGATCATGTGCACTGTTTGTTCAATTTGCGACCAAGTCAAACTGTTTCTGAGGTTATGAGGGTTGCAAAGGCGAAGTCTTCGAAGTGGATTAACGAATCGGGATTTCTGAGAGACAGGTTTGAGTGGCAAGTCGGTTATGGGGCGTTTTCTTATAATAAATCTGAGATCAAGCGGGTTTACAGATAATTGAAAATCAGGAAGAACACCATTACGGAATTTCTTTTCCGGAAGAATATCTGGATATGCTTGTAAAAAACGGCGTCGAATTCCAGGAACAATATCTTTTTCATGCGCCCGTCTAATTCCCTTTTTCCAGGGATTTAAATCCCTGGCTGGAGTGTTGTTCGTGCCTCCGGCACTTAATGCCACCAAGTGCCGGAGGCACGAACCAATTTTTTTATCAGCCAATTCATTGGCTGGTAAAAACAGTAAAAAAGACGTACCTTTGCGCCTTAATTGGACATCATGATTTACTTCTTCACTGGCGGGGACGAAACCGTCTTTGCACTACAAACCGAGCGAACGCTCACAGCTTCCGATTCCTCCAAATTAAGCTGGCTTTTCGGCGGCGCAGAACTCCGGAAGGAGACCGTTCTCACAGACTATTTCGTTGGGCCTCGCGCTGCCATGATTACCCCATGGAGCACCAATGCCGTCGAGATTACCCAGAATATGGGCCTGGAAGGCATTGTTCGCATCGAGGAATTCAAGAAAGTAGTCGCTGATTTCACGGATTTCGATCCGATGCTTTCGCAGAAATATGGCGAGTTGAACCAGGACATTTATACTATCAATATCAAGCCTGAACCCGTTCAGGAAATCGACGATATTGCTGCCTATAACAAGCAGGAAGGCCTTGCGCTGAGCGATGAAGAGGTAGATTACCTCAACGGCCTCGCCGAAAAGCTTGGACGAAAGCTCACGGATTCCGAAGTGTTTGGTTTCTCACAAGTGAACTCCGAGCACTGCCGTCACAAGATCTTTAACGGCGTTTTTGTGATTGACGGTCAGGAGCAGCCGGTATCACTTTTCAAATTGATTCGAAAAACTTCCGAAACAAACCCGAATTCTATCGTTTCGGCATATAAAGACAACGTGGCATTCCTCAAAGGTCCAGTGGTGCAGCAGTTCGCACCGAAGCGCCCGGATGTGCCGGAATATTACGAAATCAAGGACTTCGAATCCGTGCTTTCCTTAAAAGCGGAAACCCATAACTTCCCGAC
>CAMLNK010000079.1 GCA_946481035.1 uncultured Dyadobacter sp.
TAATGGCGAGTGTTACGTTACTGATATGGATACTGTGCTTAGTGGTTATAAGCGTTGACTGGGAGCTGGTTAGTTACGGAAAAAGCTTTCTTAAACGGTGTGGTAGCAATGGATTGGTATAATTTCTTGATGGGGTTTCTACTGATTATCGGAGGTTTTTTAATGATAGCCGACAGGGTGACACGAAAGGATTTTCAAATGACGTTTGGAAATGGTCAATGGATATCGGCAGGGGTAATCCTGGTTGTTTTGGGGTGCGCGATGGTGATCAAATGCATTGGACAGTATGGACAGTAGAGCAAAAGAGCAGTCGCGAAATCAACAGAATGGACCATTATCTTAAAATTATCGGAGGAGTTATTTTGGTGACGATGGGTGTCTGCTGGTTGTTAAAGAAAATTCAGGATGCCGATTACAAAGACACTCCAATTAGTACTCCCAAACTTATTTTTTCAGCTATTCTTAGCATAGTGCTTGGCCTGATGCTTATTTGGGAGACATTCTCAGATTAGCTAGCCGGGAAGAAAGTTGACTCTCAGAATTTACAATTACAAAATGAAAGACCTCAAAAACGAAAAAACACTAGCCGCCAAAGAGGCGGTCAAATACCTTTCCAGCGGCCAGATCGTAGGCTTGGGTTCGGGGAGCTCGGCTTACATTGCCATTGCTGAAATCGGCGAACTCGTGAAAAATGGGTTGGATATCAAAGGCGTCCCGACTTCCGAAAAGACCCGCGAACTGGCCGAGTCGCTGAATATCCCATTGCTCAAAATCGAGGACGTGGATTCGATCGACATTACGATCGACGGGGCGGACGAGTTTACGGAAGACTTGCAGTTGATTAAGGGCGGCGGCAGTTTTCTGTTAAAGGAGAAGGTCGTGGCTTCGCTTTCGAAAAAGGAAATCATTATTACGGATTCTACCAAAAAAGTGGAATTCCTGGGCAAGTTTACAGTGCCTATCGAGGTGATTCCTTACGCGCAGAACTATGTTTTAGCCCAGATTAAGAAGCTGAACGGCACCGGTAAAATCCGGCTCGTGGATGGAAAGCCTTTGATTACCGAGCAGGGTAATGTGCTGATCGACGGGGATTTCGGGTTAATTCAAGATCCGGCACTGCTGGCCGACCAACTGATCCGGATTGTTGGAGTGGTGGAGCACGGGCTGTTCATTGATATTGCTACGACGGTGATTATGGGGGTGGATGGGCAAGTTGAAACACATCGTTGATCCGCTCGATCTGAAATTCAAGGTTTGTGACTTGAATAAAGTGTTTGTCTCGCAACCGCAGGCAAAGGCCCACAAATTATCTTTTCAAAAACTATAATTATTACCTGCCCGACAAGGCAACACAGGTGCGGAATACTGTGTCCATAGAAGTGGCCATGAAAACCCTGCCCATTACTCACAGTGAATATCGACAGAGAATAATTAATACGGGTGCTTATAATTACAAAAGCCGTCGGATCGTGTCTGACGGCTTTTTGTTCTTACTACACTTAACAAAGACGCTACTTATAGTGCATGCATTGGTCTGATTGGATATTTTATTTCCAGCCGCCGCCAAGACTGCGGTAGAGGTCCACGCGCGCTACGAGCGACTGGCTGCGGATGAATGCGAGGTTTAATTCCGCCTGCAATGCATTGCCTTGCGCGGTGATCACTTCCAGATAATTGGCCATATCGCTCTGGTAGAGGAGCTGCGCGTTGGAAATAGCCTGTGTCAGGATATTCACCTGGTTGCTTGCGATGGCTTCCTGCTCTTTCAGTTTTTGAGTTTGAACCAATGAGTTCGAAACTTCACCCACTGCATTCAAAACCGACTGACGGAATTCGAGTACCGATTGCTCGCGCTCGATTTTGGCTACTTCCAGATTGGTTTTCAACTGGCGTCTGGCAAAAATCGGCCGCGCGATGGTTCCGGCCGCGATACCGAACAGCGAACCCGGAATGTTAAACCAATTGCTCGATTTGAACGATTCGATACCCCCGCTCGCGGAGATAATGAGCGACGGGTACATGCTCGCCTGCGCAACGCCCAGGTTCGCATTCGCTACGAGTACCGACATTTCTGCCGCGCGCACATCCGGGCGGCGGCTTACCAATGCCGCCGGAACGCCGGTAGCAAGGCTGTCGTTTGCTTTGAAATCGGCCAGTTTCACTTTGCGGTCGATTGCATTCGGCATCTGGCCGGTCAGGACCTGCAATGCATTTTCCTGGATGGCAATGTCCTGTTCGAGCTGCGGGATGAGCAATGCGATGGCCTCGCGCTGCGCTTCCGATTGCTGTACCGAGAGCGATGTTACTTCGCCGGCGTCTTTCAGCAGATTGGTCAGTTTCAATGTGTTATTGCTCAGTTCGAGGTTGTGCTTAGCCACTTCGAGCTGTTTGTCCAGCATTAATAAATTGAAAAAGCCTCTTGCAATATCAGCTACGAGACGCGTTTGAATGGCTTTGGTAGCTTCATAAGTTTGCAGGTACTGACCCATCGTTGCTTGCTGCTGGCGGCGGATTTTGCCCCAGATATCGGCTTCCCACGACAGATCGACCGCCGTAATGTAGTTTTCGATGTGTTTGGCACCGAGGAAACTGCTCGCGCTGATACCGTTCAAGCTATTGCTTGAAGGCCGGTTGTACGTGCCCGCAATGCGCAGGTCAAGGCGCGGAAGTTGCAGCATTTTGGCCTGTTTCACTTGCTGTTGCGCGATGTCGATGCGTTTCAGCGCGATTTGCAGGTCATAGTTATAGCTGATACCGCGCTCGATGAGCCGTTGCAGCGTTGTGTCGGGGAAGAATTCCTTCCAGCCCATGTCCGCAATGGTGGCGGTGTCGCCGAACGGCACACTGCGGTATCCGGTGGGCAGTGCCAGTTCCGGGCGCTGGTAGTCTTTGCTCACCTTGCAAGAGGCGAGCAAAGTTACCAGCAGGATCAGAACGGGTATTTGCGTTAATCTGAATGTATTTTTCATGATGTTAATCTTAAATAAAATAGTCATCGCATTTCGGTGCCGAAGCAGGCGCCACTATTGGGCTTCTGCCTCAACGAGTTCCGGCTGAACGGGTTTTTTGACGACTTTTTCCTGCAAATACTGGAAGATCACGTACAGCACCGGGATCACAAACACCCCGAAGATTACCCCCGTGAGCATTCCGCCGACAGCACCCGTACCGATCGAACGGTTACCAAGGGCTGAGCCACCGGTAGCGCGCATCAGCGGCAGCAGGCCGACGATGAATGCGAACGAGGTCATCAGGATCGGGCGCAGACGCAGGCGTGAAGCTTCCAGTGCCGATTCGACGATGCTCATACCCGCCTCGCGACGCTGAACGGCGTACTCGATGATCAGGATCGCGTTCTTCGCGAGTAGCCCCACGAGCATGATCAGACCGACCTGCACGTAGATATTGTTTTCAATGCCCATCCAGTTGATGAACAGCATCGACCCGAAGACACCAAGCGGGATCGTCAGGATCACGGCCAGCGGCAGGATGTAGCTTTCATATTGCGCGGCGAGCAGGAAGTATACAAACACAAGGCTGAGTACGAAGATCAAAATGATCTGCGAGCCCGAGTTGATCTCCTCACGCGTCATGCCGGTCCATTCCGTTTTGTAGTTGTTCGGCAGCACCTTCTCGGCAGTTTCCTGCACGGCGCGGATAGCGTCACCGGTACTGTAACCCGGTTTCGGCGTTCCGTTGATCATTACTGCATTGTACAGGTTATTGCGGGTAACCGTCTCTGGTCCGAACACCCGTTTCAAAGTCACCAACTGGTTGGCCGGTACCATTTCACCCTCGGTGTTTTTGACATAAATACCATCGAGCGAAGCCGGGTTCTGGCGGTACAACGGATCGGCCTGCGCCATGACGCGGTAATATTTACCAAACCGGTTGAAATCCGACACAAAGCTCGAACCGTAATAGATTTGCAGCGTTTGCAGCAACTCGTTCACCGGCACATTCAGCTGTTTCGCTTTGGCATTATCCACTTCCAGCTGGTATTGCGGGTTACCGGTCGCGAAGGTGGTGAAGGCATAGGCAATCTCCGGACGCTGCATGAGCGCGCCGATGAATGCATTGGTAGTATTGCTGAGTTTTTCCAATGAACCGTTTCCGCGATCCTGCAACATAAACTCGAAACCACTGACGTTACCGAAACCATCTACGGTAGGGAAGGTGAAGAAGAACGCATTCGCATCGTTCACCGAGCGCACCTGCTGCGACATCATACCCACGATCTGGTTGAAATCCTGCACTTCGCCGCGCTCTTCCTTCGGTTTCATGCGGATGAAGCCCACACCGTAAGGCGATGCGTTGGAGTTCGAAATGATGTTCATACCTTCCACAATGTAGCGGTGATCGGCGATAGGCGATTTTTTTACAATGCTATCCACCTGCGCCATAGCCTTCGAGGTACGGTCGAGCGAGCTGCCCGGAGGCGTGTTGAGCGCGTACAGGAGGAAGCCCTGGTCTTCGGTAGGGATGAAGCCGGTTGGCGTGGTTTTGGTCAGCCAAAAAGTTGTTCCCGAAATCACTATCAAGCCGATGATGGTTACCCATTTCTGGCGGATCAGGAATTGAAGGCTTTTTACATAACGACCGGTCATCGACTCAAAGCCTGCATTGAATGCGGCGAAGAAGCGCGCACCAAAACCTTTCCGTTTGCCACCGTGGCCTTCTTCCGCATGCGGGTTTTTCAGAAAGAGCGCGGTAAGCGCGGGGCTGAGCGTCAACGCATTCAATGCGGAAATCAAAATGGCTATGGCTAATGTAAATGCAAACTGCCGGTAGAATACCCCCGCCGGGCCCTGCATGAATCCGACCGGTACGAATACCGCGGCCATCACAAGCGTGATCGAAATGATCGCACCGGAAATCTCGTTCATGGACTCAATAGTCGCCGGCTTGGCGGCCAGGTTCGTTCGTTCCATTTTCGAGTGCACCGCCTCGACGACCACAATGGCGTCATCCACGACAATACCGATGGCTAGTACCAATGCGAAGAGCGTCAGGAAGTTGATCGTGAAGCCGAAAAGCTGCATGAAGAAGAAGGTACCGATAATCGCCACCGGAACCGCAATGGCCGGGATCAATGTCGAACGGAAATCCTGCAAGAAGATGAACACGACGATAAACACGAGGATGAATGCCTCCAAAAGTGTTGAGCGCACCTGGTTGATCGACTCGTCGAGGAAGTCTTTCGAGTTGTACATAATGGTCGTTTTCAGACCTTTTGGCAACGTTTTGGAAAAATCCCCTACCAGTTTTTCAGCCTGGATCAGGATGTCGTTCGCATTGGTACCGGCAGTTTGGAACACCGCCACCCCGGACGATGCATTGCCATCCAGTTTACCGTTGGAAGAATAAGTGTAGGAACCGAACTCAACCCGCGCCACATCTTTGAGACGGATCACCGAGCCATCACTGTTGGCTTTGATGATAATGTCTTCATATTCTTTGTTTTGCGTGAGTTTTCCTTTGTATTTCAAAACATATTCAAATACCTCTTTGGATGCTTCGCCCAAACGGCCCGGAGCCGCTTCAAGGCTTTGTTCACGAATGGCGCCGGTTACTTCCTGGGGCGAAAGGCCCAGGGCAGCAAGGCGGTCCGGTTTGAGCCAGATACGCATCGAATAATCGCGTGTACCGAACGGCTGCGCCTGACCGACCCCCGGTATACGTTGCAACTGAGGTACCAGGTTGATCTTAATATAGTTCAAAAGGAACGTCTCGTCGTAAGTGCTGTCCTCGCTTGAAAGCGCTACGAACATGATGATCGAGTTCTGTTGCTTCTGCGTAGAGATACCGGCCTGAACAACTTCCTGCGGAATCTGGCTTACCGCTTTGGAAACGCGGTTTTGTACGTTCACGGCGGCGATATCAGGGTCGGTACCCTGTTTGAAGTACACGTTCAGGGCCATGGTACCGTCGTTATTGGACGACGACGTCATGTAAGTCATGTTCTCAACCCCGTTAACGGCTTCTTCAATGGGCGTTGCCACTGCGCGGGCAACTACTTCGGCGTTCGCTCCGGGATATACGGCGGTTACCTGAACCGTCGGCGGCGCGATGTCGGGGAATTTCGTGATCGGCAGCGTAGTGAGCGATATGATCCCCAGGAGCAATATCAGGATGGATATTACCGTCGAAAGGACGGGCCTTTCTATAAATTTCTGAAACATATTATTGGAATTTGTCCCCGTTCACGGGGCTCATGATCGAGTGTTTTGGCAAAGCGGGAGCGGTCCACCGCATTCGGTAATGCGATGGTGCTCTGCTAATTGGTGTGGAATTCGTAAACCTTTTACACCCTGGCTGGTCAGATCGGGTTGGCGTGCAGCAGACTGTCCATCGACATTTTCTGCGGAGCAATGGCCATTCCGTCGCGTAACCTGTCAAGTCCTGCGTATACGATCTTTTCCCCTGGTTTCAATCCTTTGGAAATCAGGTAGTAACGTCCGCTGCGGTCGGCGATCGTCACAGGGCGGCCTTCCACCTTGTTGCTGTCGAGCACGGTGTAGACAAACACCTTGTCCTGCAACTCAAATGTGGCTTCCTGCGGGATCAGCACCGATTTCGCAAGCTGGCGGGGAATGCGGATCCTGCCCGTGTTACCCGAGCGCAGCAGTCCGTTGCCGTTCGGGAACGTCGCGCGGAAGTTGATCGCGCCCATGGTTTTATCGAATTGTCCTTCAACGACTTGTACCTTTCCTTTTTGTGGGAAAATGCTGTTGTCGGCCAGTACGAGTTCCACCGGCGGGATGTTCTTGATCTTCTGCTCAATGGTATTGCCTTCAAATTCCTGCTTGAAATCGAGGAAGTCGAGCTCGCTCATCGAGAAGTAGACATGAATATCTTTCGTTTCCGAGAGAACGGTCAGTGCTTCCACGGTGTTCTTGCCTACGAGGCTACCGGTTTTGAAAGGGATAATCCCGATATAACCATCAGCCGGCGCGGTTACCGAAGTATAACCCACGTTGATCTTCGCTGCGTCCACGGCTGCCTGTGCTTGGGCTACATTAGCCTTGGCTGCGTCGTAAGCTGCTTTCGCGGTTTTAAGCTGAACGTCGGATACCACTTTGTTCGCTACCAGCGGCGTTAGCTTCTCGACGTTGATCGATGCGCTTTCCAATGCGGCCTTAGCCGATTGGAGGCTGGCTTTGGCGGTGTTGAGCTGCTCGGTGTATGGGCGGGCGTCGATATGGAAAAGGACCTGCCCCTTGCGTACGTATGCGCCCTCGTCCACGGAGATGCGGTCGAGGTAACCATCCACCTGCGGACGGATCTCGATATCGCGGCTACCCTGAATGGATGCGGTGAATTCACGGTGCGAGGTTACTTCATGATCGCTAACGGTGATAACTGGCAGCGCCTGAGCAGGCGGCGCCGATGCGGGTGCGTTGGCGGTGGATGGGCCACAGCTATATATGGCTGCGGAACCCGCGGCTAGTAGCAAGAATGCAGCTAGCCCTTTTGCTGTTTTGAGTTGAACGGTTTTCATGGATGTGGACTTTTTTGCGGTGATAATCAGTTGTTTGTGAATAGGTAGTGAAGTTATTATTACTAACGGTGTTAACCAAAATGAAAAAAAATTAGAGGTTCTTGATGAAAGCGTTAACAGAGTCGTCCATTACTTTTTTGTTCATTTGAGAGTCATCGATATCCGAGCAGCGCATCATTACGATCGAAATCAGGCCGTGTAGTACTGACCAGAACGCATAAATTTTGAAGCAAGTTTCCTCATCTGAAGATTTATTATCTTTTACGATTCCCTCAATCGCCTCGGCAATATGTTCACGGAAGCTGTTGAACTCCGGCTTTGCCTTGCCCGGGCTTGAACAGGGCATTCCCAAACCGTACATGAGCTGATAGTATTCGGGATTTTTAAAAGCAAAGGTCCAGTAAGTCTCGGCGTGGGCCCTTAGCCGTTCTTCCGGATCCGCATATTTGCGCTTGTCTTTTTCCAGTAATCTATCGAGTAACCGGAAACCGTCCATAGAAAGTTCAAACAAGATCGCTTCTTTATTTTCGAAGTGATCGTAGATTACCGGTACGCTGTATTCGATGGCATCGGCTATCTTCCTGATTGACAGGGATTGCCAGCCTTCTTCTTTGACCAATTGCAAGGCCACCGCCAGGATATTGGTCCGCATATTTTCTTTTTGCCGTATTTTTCGTTCGAGGATTCCCATGGTAATGCAAGATTTACCTAACGATGTTAGCAAAGGTAAGGCGGGTTTTTGAGATTGTCAACTTTGACCGCCGACGGCCGACCGCCGACTGCGGAGCGGTTGCGAACAGGTTACCTTTGCACTGCAGGGCGACGGACTAAAATCGTGCCCGGCGCGCGCGCGGGCACGGTGTCAGCGAATTACCGCCTGGGCAACGGGCATTTCGTTGTTGCCAAAGAGCCTTTCCGCCATCTTGCGGTCGTGCCCGTATACATCCTTGCGGAACTGCAAATTGCCGTGTTGATCCACCCAGGAGGTGAAATAGCCAATGAAAACGGGCATTTCGTTCTTGCCGCGGAGCCGTACATATTTCTCTTTTCCTGCATTCATCGCCGCCGTAATCTTCTCGCTCGTCCAGGTGCTGTCGCGTCGCAGGAGCCATTCTGCCAGTTTTTTAGGTTCTGAAAGACGAATGCATCCGTGGCTGAACGCCCGCTGACTTTCCTTGAAGAGGCTTTTGCTAGGCGTATCGTGGAAATAAATGCTATAACTGTTCGGAAAGAGGAATTTTACCAATCCCAGGGAGTTGGATTTGCCCGGTTTTTGCCGCACCGAACCGCCGTTCCACTCCATATTATGCCGTGCCAGATAGTTCTTATTCTTCTTAATTCCAGGCAAAACTTCCTTTTTGAGAATGCTCGAAGGCACATTCCAGTAGGGGCTGAATACTATCTGATTTAAAGTACCTGAAAAAATGACAGTGCTATTGGCCTCGGAACCCACTACAACCACCATGTCGAATGACAATTTGCCATCTTCGTAGGCGTGCAAGGTGAATTCGGGAATGTTTACCAGAATATAATCGGTAGGAGGGGCCGCCGGCATCCAGCGAATCCGCTCCATATTGATGAGCATCTGGCGAATGCGACTGGCGACGGGCACATTCAACTCTTTGAAAAACGCGGGGCCGGTAACGCCCGTCTGTTTTTGTCCGACGCGTTGCTGGAAATGCCTAACGGCGTTAGTAAGCGTGGTATCGAATATGGGCGTGCTATCCGGTTCCGGAAGGTCACCCAGCAAATGCAGCCGGGATTTCAAAGCTACGAGCAGCGTGTCGCGGTCGCCCTCGCGAAACTTTTTGGTAGTGGCAAGCGTGTCAGGTTCGCCATTTTTAGTTAATGCGTAATATTGTAATACTTTCTCTTTCAGTAGATTATAATGCCTGTTGACAGGTTCATAAGCAGCAACATTCTGACCTTTGTTCTTCAGAAGGGAGTCCAGGAAAACCTCCGGGTTCAGCTTCCGGCGGGGAATAAACCAGTTGAGTTCCTGCGTATTGATTTGATGGTCGCCGGAGTAGGCGAGGTCGGTATAGCGAAAAAACTGTTCCGTAAGTGCAAGCTCCGCATCGACGACCAGTGCAT
>CAMLNK010000080.1 GCA_946481035.1 uncultured Dyadobacter sp.
TCCAGATGAGTGCTGTGGAAATGCGCAACGACGGAACGGTCCGGTTGACCTACAAGGGTGTAGCCGGTATTCCTACCAACATTCAGTACAGCACGGACGGAACCTCATACGTTACTTCCGGGAAACGTTCTTCGGGTGGAACACAGCCATATGACGTTAAAGGACTGAACAAGGATCAGGCTTATAAGGTAAGGTTGTCGTCGGAAGACCTTTGTGCGGGCAGTACGGAAACGGTGGCGATCAGTACCATGACGCTCGCGGGTAGCACCGCGGATGGCGCTAACAGCCTGAAATGGAACCAGTATCCGGATGCATCCCAGTTCGATGGTTACGATCTTCTTCGCGACGGAACGGTTATCAAGAGTTTTACGGCAATCGGGGAGACCAGCTACACCGACAATGAGGTAGAATGTGGAACATTTGCAGAATATCAGATAGTTGCGAAATTGAAAACTGCGACTTCGACCTCCGCTGCTGTTGGACTTAAAGTGGAAACGGGCAGTGCGAAGCCGCTCAGTGGCGGTTCGGTTTCGGTCCTGGACGAGAGCAGTGTGGTGATCAAAGCGAATGTTCCGGGCGCGGGCCCCAACACATCCTACGAGCTATCCATCGAACGCGCGGAAGCAGGCAGCCCGCTTTTTAAGAAGATCATTACCTTATATAATGAAAGCGAATACATCGACAACGCTGCGAAAACGGAAGAGCTATCCTATTGCTACCGTATGAGTTACGAAAACTCGTGCGGCCAGAAGGTACCCGTGTCGGAGCCGGTCTGTACTATTCTTTTGAGTAAAAAGCTGACAACCCTCAGCTGGACAGGCGATAACCCTATCCTGGGTGGTTTTGAAAATTATACCGTTGTTCAGACAGGCTCGGGCGGGTCTTCGCAGGACATTAACGTGCAAAAAAATACGAGCTACACCGTGAAGCTGAACAATCAGAGCGATCTGGAATATAATTTCCTGGTAAGGGCCGCTACACAAAACGGAGATTTTGAAAGTTTATCGAATATCATCAACTATCGCCGGAGTGCAGGCGTATTCGTTCCCGATGCATTTACCCCCAATGGCGATGGCTATAACGATGTCCTTGAAGCAAAATCGGAGCAGTTACAGTCATTCGAGTTTTCGGTTATGAACCGCTGGGGGGTGGTCGTTTTTCATTCCGACGACATTGCCAAGGGCTGGGACGGAACCTTCGAGGGGACCAGCGCACCGGTGGGCTATTACTATTACAAGATGACTTTCGTCGACGACATCAATCAAACTGTTGAAAAAAGCGGTACTTTTATGCTTTTACGGTGAGGAACTATTTCCGTAAAATAACTTTTTTAAAGTTTTAAACTTAATAAGTACAGCTATGTTTGGAAATATGGCGGATATGATGGGCCTCATGGGCAAAATGAAGGACCTTCAGTCGCGTATGAAAGAAGCACAGGAGCAGCTCGTTTACATTACCGAAACCGCCGAATCGGGTGGGGGAATGGTAAAGGCGACCGTCGACGGAAAGAGAAAGCTGCTTAGCCTGGATATTGATAAGGACATTATTAATGCTGACGATAAAGAAATGCTGCAAGATCTCATTGTCGCGGCCGTCAACAAAGCCAATGAGAATATCGAATCCAAAATTCAACAACATCTGCAAAAAGTAACGGATGGGGTGCTTCCTAACATTCCAGGGCTGGATTTGGGCGGCTTTATGAAATAACCGAATACCCAATGACTCCCTCTGTTGCGATTGTAATCCTGAATTATAACGGTCAGCATTATCTCGAAAAATTCCTTCCAAAAGTCATCGAGCATTCCGGAAGCCATGCGATCTGGATTGCCGATAATGCTTCAACGGACCATTCCCTCGAATGGCTGAGCGCGCATTACCCAAACCTGAACACGCTGGTTATCAGCGAAAACAAGGGCTATGCGGGAGGCTATAATGATGCATTGCGCCGCATTCAGGCCGATTATTACATTCTACTTAACTCCGATATCGAGGTTACCGAAAACTGGATCGCGCCGGTGATCGCATTCATGGAGTCGGACCCGCTTATTGCGGCCTGCCAACCCAAAATACGCGCATACGACCTGCCTACGCACTTCGAGTATGCGGGCGCGGCCGGCGGATACATGGATTACCTGGGTTACCCATTCTGCCGTGGACGCATTTTCGATACCCGGGAAGAAGACCTGGGGCAGTACGACGATGAGAAGGATGTGTTCTGGGCCACAGGGGCCTGCCTGTTTGTGCGGTCTTCCGCATTTCATGCCGCATCCGGCTTTGACGAGTCGTTTTTCGCACACATGGAGGAGATCGACCTTTGCTGGCGGCTGCTTAACATGCGCTTCCGCATTACCTATTGCGGAAAGTCGACGGTTTACCACGTCGGCGGCGGCACCCTGCACAAATCCAATCCGAAGAAAACGTTCCTGAATTATCGGAACAACCTGATCATGCTCTACAAAAACCTGCCCAAAGGTCGCAGGTGGAAAACGGTACTTATCAGGCTGGTGCTCGACGGCATTTCCAGCGTGCGGTTTATGGCTACCGGCGCATGGCCCGACGTTTTGGCTATCGTGCGGGCGCATTTCGCCTTTTACGCGATGATCCCCGAATTAACGCGGAAAATACCACGGACCCGGTACAGGGCACCGCTTTATTACAGGAGTGTCGTTTGGGAATATTTTGTGCTTGGAAAACACAAATTCGGCAAGCTAACCGGCATTGAACCTATCAAAGCTCCCAAATTGTAGGGCTATTGTGCCGGCGCCAATGCTGGTGCAAATCCATCCAGAAAGCAAGCACAAGGTACAGGATAATGGGTGAGCCAAAGGTCATGAAAGTGGCGTAGATGAAGTATTTCCGGATGCTGCTAGCCGGAAAATTAAGCTTTTCCCCCAGTTTTGCACAAACTCCAAATATTTGGTTTTCAACGAAATACCTAAACTTGTTCATACCTGTTTTAAGATAATTGCCTCATAATTAGCGATTTTCGCCGGAATATGCAATTCTGCGGTGTGAATTTTGCTTTAAATTAGGCAAAAAGGCAAAATACCGCTTGCTCGTTAAATTTTCAAATTCTTTAACCAATTAAATTGTTTTACAAACAATTTTTGTTTCTTTGTGATTGAAGATTTTGTAAGTAGTTCATTATAATCAAGATGTCTTCGGAAAAATTTCCAAAATTTCTTTTGCTAATGCGTTGAGCCTCCCTCAATTATTTGGTAGAGCCATTTCGACTTTTAACTGAAACGCCTACATATCTTCTGTATTTTCACCTTATTTCAATTTTTTTATTTCAACTATTATGCCAACAGGTACTGTAAAATTTTTCAATGAAGCTAAGGGATACGGCTTCATCGTGGAAGACGACACAAAAAAGGACATTTTTGTCCATGTGACAGGATTGGGAGGACTTACTATCCGTGAAAATGACCAAGTAGAATACGAAGTCGTTGAAGGAAAAAAAGGACTTAACGCTGTGCAGGTAAAAAAGATATAATTGTATTTTTTTTGCAAGAGAAATTAAAAATGCCGCTCACTAGCGGCATTTTTAATTTAAAACCTATTCTACCCAAGACTTCACATCGTCCAGGAGCGGCATTTTTTCATCTATTTTAAGTTTCTTCCGCATTCCTCCCAAATCGTTGAAGATCTTGTTCGGATTTGCATTTTTCAGTTGCTCGATCGTCAGGATATTCATCTTCTGCAATGCCGGTACCCACACCGCAGGCACGCCCGCAGTTACGTAATCAGCCTCTTTCGCGATCTCCGCTTTTTTCTCCGGACGCATTTGCGGGAAGAAAATCACCTCCTGAATGCTCGCATTGTCGGTAAGCAACATGGTAAGTCGGTCGATACCGATCCCGATGCCCGCGGTTGGCGGCATACCGTATTCGAGGGAGCGGATAAAGTCGTCGTCCATCTCCATAGCCTCGTCGTCGCCCTTTTCTTTCAGGCGAAGCTGGTCTTCGAAACGCTCCTTCTGCTCGATCGGGTCGTTAAGCTCTGAGTAGGCATTAGCCACTTCGCGCCCATTCACAAACAGCTCGAAACGCTCCACCATCCCTTTTTTGGTGCGGTGCTTCTTGGTCAGCGGCGACATTTCAACCGGATGGTCGATGATGAAAGTAGGCTGGATAATGTTGGATTCCACTTTCTCGCCGAAGATCTCGTCGATCAGCTTGCCTTTACCCATGCTCTCGGTCACTTCCATTCCCCATGCGCGGCATTGTTCGCGGATCGCCGCTTCGTCCAGCGCTTCCACGTCGAGGCCGGTATATTGCTTGATAGCGTCGGTAATGCTCAATCTCGGGTAAGGGCCCGCAAAATCCAGTTCCACATCGCCGAATTTCGCCTTAGTAGTGCCATTCACAGCCAGCGCCACTTTTTCCAGCACTTCCTCGGTCATATTCATCATCCAGAGGTAATCCTTGTAAGCGACATAAAGCTCCACGGTCGTGAACTCCGGGTTGTGGGTACGGTCCATTCCTTCGTTGCGGAACAGTTTTCCGAATTCATAAACCCCTTCAAAACCACCTACAATGAGGCGTTTCAAATGCAGTTCGGTCGCGATGCGCAGGTACAGGCCTACGTCGAGCGCATTGTGGTGCGTCGTGAACGGGCGTGCAGACGCACCCCCGTGAATGGTTTGCAGCACAGGCGTTTCCACTTCCAGCCAGCTATTGGCATCGAAATAGGAGCGCATGGTGCTGATGATCCGCGCACGTTTGATGAATATGTCGCGTACCTCCGGGTTCACGATCAGGTCCACGTAACGCTGGCGGTAACGCAGTTCGGGATCGGTAAAACCATCGTAGATGTTTCCTTCCTCGTCGCGTTTCACGATCGGCAGCGGGCGCAGCGATTTGTTCAGAATCTTGAACTCCTGCACGTGCACGGAGATTTCACCGGTTTGTGTGGTGAAAACAAAACCCGTCACGGCAATAATGTCGCCGATATCGAGCAGTTTCTTGAAAACGGTGTTATACAATGTCTTGTCTTCGCCCGGGCAAAGATCGTCGCGGCGGAAGTACAGCTGGATACGTCCCGTGGCATCCTGGAACTCGGCAAATGCAGCGCTTCCCATAATGCGGAAGCCCATCAGCCGGCCGGCCATCGTCACGTGTTTATAATCGATTTTGTTGTTTTCGTAGTTTTTAAGAATGTCGGCCGCATAGGCATTTACGACAAATTCTTCTGCCGGATAAGGCTCAATGCCCATCCGCATGAGTTCCTCGCGTTTTTGACGGCGCAGTATTTCCTGTTCGCTCAGTAGCATCTTACAGCAATGGATTGATAAAATGGAAGTAGGTATTCCAAAAGAGTGCGCAAAACTACTACATTTTGTGCTGAATAGCGAGTAAAGCAGCCGGTAAGATGGCGTAATGGCCGGTGGGACATTATTTCTGGCACGCTATTAATGTCTTCCTTATATTGTAAATCGGAGCGATCTGTTCCTCTTTCATCAACAGCGCCAAACCTCTTCGTTTCATGTATCTAAAGGTTTTAAAAGTCATTGGTATCGTCGCTCTGGTGGGTTGTATACTTTTCGGGGCTGTCGAACTTTGGGTTTATAAGAACCGGGAGAAGTTATTCAGGAAAGCGCAGGACGCAATCAATGAAAACCTTAATGGAAACCTTGAAATAGGGGATTTTAAATTCAGGCCATTTTATGGCGGACTGGGGCTGAACTTTACATTGTACGATGTAAGACTGACCGACACGCTCTATAACGTTCACCATAAACCGTTTCTTCTGGCCGAAAGAGTTCACATCGCGCTCGATCTCAAACGCATTTTTTCAGGCGAAGTACAGGTAAGGAACCTTGTGCTGGAAGACGGCGGACTCAAAATGTTCGTTCAGCGAAATGGCTATTCCAATGCTTCAATTTTTAAATCCGACGATCAAAAAAAAGATAAGGGGCCAAAAAAGGACGCGGACGATATTATCAAAAAGCTGGGCAATGTCCGCTTTGTAAACTTTGCCATCGCCTATTCCGACTCGGTGAAGGAAAAATATTACGGGGCGCTTTTTCGCGACGCTACCAATATCATCGAGCGCACCGATTCCAGTACGAATGCCAGCTTCACCGGCGCGGTGCTGTTCAATGGGCTTACATTCAAGATCGATAAAGGAAGTTTTCTGAAAAACCAGGAAACGACGCTGGCGTTGGCTTTGGGTTACAATAAAGATGAGAAGAAACTGAAAATCTATCCCTCAACCCTCGAAAGCGCGACGCACGATAAGATCGGGATTAATGGGGCGTTTGATTTTTCGGATACTATTAAAATATTCAATCTCAATTTCGAAGCGAAGGGCATTGCCGTAAAGAACGCACTGCCGCTGCTGAACGACCGGCTTCAAAAGCAAATTGATTCGATCGGGATTCAGACGAATGTGGATACGCAGGTGAAAGTAGCAGGGATATTGGGCCGCCCGGGGCTAAAACCGCAGGTAGACGTGTATTTTGAAACCGATACCTTCCGATACAATCTTCCAGTAGGGGTGCTGCGCAAGATGAAAGCTTCGGGCACATTCACGAACCGCGCCGACACGACCAAACTGGCCGATGTGTACAATTCCAGACTGATAGCGCCCAAAATCACCGGCTTTTTTGAAACCATACCCTTTGCATTCAAGCTGGTAGTCAACAATTTCCGGAACCCTCGGGCCGATATCGACGGCCGGATCGAGGCCGACTCTACCAATATGGGCGCGCTGCTCGACCCCGGACGTTACCGTTTCAAAAATGGATCGGCCCGGGTGGACTTTCATTTCAGCGGTAATTTGAGAAAGTTTTACAATCCTCAGAAAGACAATTTCGACGGAAAGGTCTCGGGGAGGGTCATGCTTAAAAATATTGCGATGGATTACCTGCCGCAGCGGGTCAGGATCAGCAGAATTAATGGCGATCTTACATTCAATGAAAAAGTGATGGTGTTGCCGAATCTCAGGTTTTATGACGGACAGAATATGCTGCACGTGCGCGGAACGCTGTTGGATCTTATTCCCTATCTCTTTGGCTCACCTAAGCCGTTGCGTGCTAATGTGGATATCAATATTCCCGACTGGCAACTCAACTGGCTGGAAACGCTGCTGGCCGCGCGAGGCAGTACCAAACCCAAAGCCAGAAATTCGCTTAAACTTTCGGAGCTGCTCGACAATGCGATCGATAAAATGGAGATCGTGGCCAAGCTGGATGCGAAAAGATTGCGGTACAGGCATTTTACAGGCAGGG
Source organism: uncultured Dyadobacter sp. (assembly GCA_946481035.1). The sequence goes on from CAMLNK010000080.1 coordinate 7,235, forward strand.
ATGTGAAAGGCCAGCTCACCATCAGCAACAATGCGGTGCGGATCGAGTACTTCGTGTTGAAGGCATTTGGAGGAGGAAATGTCCGGATTTCAGGAGAAATGGACAATGATGGAAAGATGCCGCATATGGCCGTCCGGGGAAAGATCGCGAATGCGGATGTGCATTCCGTTTTCTATTCTTTCGATGATTTTGGGCAAAAAACATTAACCCATCAAAATCTGAAAGGCATTCTGAACACCGACTTCAATTTTGAATCCACCTTGAACAACAATGTGAAACTGGTGCCGTCGAGCATGAAAGGCTTGCTGAGGATCGACCTGACGAACGCCTACATCATCAATTTCGAGCCGTTTATGAAGATGAAAAAGTTGATTTTCAAAAAGCGGAATTTCGAACGCGTCAAATTTGCCCCGATCCGTAACGATTTCAGGCTGAACGGACAGGAAGTCGAAATCGCACCGATGGAAATCGAATCCAATGTGCTGACGCTCTATATCGATGGCATTTACAGCTTTGGGAACAAAACCGATATTAACATTCAAATTCCACTCAGTAACCTCAAAAAGCGTGACTCGACCTACGTATTAGACCCCAACAATCCTGAAAAGAGGGAAGGATCGAAGATATTCCTGAGGGCAGTCGATGAAAATGGGGAGGTCAATATCAAACTTGCTTTCCGAAGAAAGAAGAAGGACAAGTCGAAAGACGAAGAGTCCGAGGTCAAAAAACTGGAAGATATCGAGCGGTGACGGTTATTCCCGCTCGTTGCTGAACATGTAGCCTACTCCCTTCAAAGTTTTGATATAGCTGTCGCCAAGCTTCTCCCGAAGTTTGCGGATATGCACATCGACGGTCCTTTCGAGTACATAAATATCTGCTCCCCAGATTTTTTGCAAAAGCTCGTCGCGGCTGAAAACCTTGTTAGGTGTTTGCGCAAGGAAAAACAGCAGTTCAAATTCCTTTTTAGGCAAAACAGTCGATTTCTCACCACCCTGAGTTACCGTATAGTTCTTGCGGTTGATCGACAGGTCAAGGATTTCGATCGTATCGCCCGACTCCGCTTTCTGTGCTTCGCGGCGGAACAATGCATTGATACGGCTCATCAATGCACGGGGCTTGATAGGCTTCGTAATATAGTCGTCGGCACCTACCTCGAACGCCGCTACTTCCGAATATTCCTCGGAACGCGCCGTCAGAAAGAGAATATAGGTGTTTTTGATGTCGGGGTTCTGGCGCAGGATCCTACCGGTTTCGATGCCGTCGAGTTGGGGCATCATAATATCGAGGAGGATGAGGTCCGGCACGAATACCTTGGCGATGTCGATGGCCTTCTTCCCGTTGGAAGCGGTCAATACCGAATAGCCTTCCTTGGTTAAGTTATATTCTAGAAGTTCAACTATATCGGAATCGTCGTCAACTACCAGTACTTTCGGAGCCGAGTTTGCAGATTTAGCAGTGCTCATTGTTTTGATTATTAAAACACGATTCGAAATTAGCAGATGTGATGTTCACATTACATGAGGAAATCTATTGTTAACACAAACATAACATCAGCGAAAAGTAGTTCGATACACTCCACCCTGCTCATTAGTGATCAGCATATCGGTATTGTTCAAAAACCCGATGGCCTCGGTTTGCTTCCTGGAAAAGCGAAAACAACCCTTTGGTTTGCTGAAATCGATGTTGTCACCGGCCGTTTCGAAGAGCAATACTTTCCCATAAGTCAGCAATGCGAATGTTTTACCGTCCGGGCTGATGGTCGCCGACGTCACCTGGGCATCGATGCGGATGCTGTCGGAGGCTGCAATGGTATGATCGCCCGGTTCCGCGGGCAAGCGGTACATTTTCACCCATTTGTTCTTGCCCCGGTTTTTTGAAAAAAGATACAAACTTCCCCGATGATAAAAAAAGGACTCACAGTCGGTAGGAGTTGCCTGGTAGCGGAATGTAATGCGTTCGGAAAGATTGGTTTCAGGGTTGAAGCGATAAATATCGAAAGCATTCCGTGGCGAGGTATTATTCCCAAAGTCGCCGATGTAGATATTACCGTGCCCATCCTGCGTCAGGTCTTCCCAATCGATGTTTTTGGCGTTGGGAACGGCTTTTGTATCGAGCAATTTGCCGTCAAGATCGACCAGGTAAAGTTCCGGTTTGCCTCCGCTGTCGTTGTTTGTCCAGAACGTACCGGGCTGTGTGTCTCTGGCCAGTCCCGAACTTTCCGAGGCAACCGCGGGAAGCTTTCCTATTTTGCTATTTTTGTAATGCGCTTTAACTTTCTTAAAATCAT
>CAMLNK010000081.1 GCA_946481035.1 uncultured Dyadobacter sp.
TTTCGGATAGTGGGTCACGATTTGGCTTTCGATCCGGTCTTTGAGCGGCGTTACAATGCTTCCCCGGTTGGTATAATCCTCGGGGTTAGCTGTGAACACAAACTGGATATCCAGCGGAAGCCGAAGTTTGAAGCCACGGATCTGAATATCGCCTTCCTGCAAAATATTGAATAGCGCCACCTGAATGCGCGCCTGCAAGTCGGGAAGTTCGTTGATCACGAAAATCCCACGGTGCGAGCGGGGGATCAATCCGAAATGGATAACGCGTTCGTCTGAGTAAGGCAGTTTCAAAGTCGCTGCCTTAATAGGGTCGACATCGCCGATCAGATCCGCCACTGAAACATCCGGCGTGGCCAGTTTCTCGGTATAGCGCTCATCACGGTGCAGCCACGCTATTTCAGCGTTATCTCCCTGGTCTGTCAGCACATCCTTCGCATAGCGAGAAAGCGGCGCCAGCGGGTCGTCGTGCAGCTCCGAATTTTTAATGTAAGGAATATATTCGTCGAGCAGGTTCACCATCATGCGTGCGATACGCGTTTTGGCCTGCCCGCGAAGGCCCAGAAAGTTGATGTTATGCATGGAAAGAATGGCCCTTTCCACGTCGGGAATGACCGTTTCCTCATAACCCCAGATTCCCGGGAAGACATTCTGCTTGCTTCTGATCTTTTCAATCAGGTTGTCTCTGAGCTCCTGCTTGATAGAACGCGACTGATAACCTGCTTTTTTTAGTTCTCCGATGGTCCGGATTCCCAGTAGTTCTGTGCTTGTAAGCTTCGAGTATGTCATGTATGAAATAGTGGATTAACGCGCGTATGCCACCGACCGCATTTCACGGATCACCGTGATCTTGATCTGGCCGGGGTACTGCATTTCTTTTTCAATTTTTTGCGAGATATCAAATGAAAGCAAGCCCGCTTTTTCGTCGGAAACATTGTCGGCATCGATGATCACGCGCAGCTCGCGGCCCGCCTGGATCGCGTAGCATTTCTCTACACCGTCGAATGAAAGTGCCAGGTTTTCCAGGTCGCGCAGGCGCTGGATGTAGGATTCCATCATTTCGCGGCGTGCGCCCGGGCGTGAACCTGAAATAGCGTCACAAACCTGAATCACCGGCGATAGGATAGAGGTCATCTCGATCTCGTCGTGGTGCGCTCCGATCGCGTTGCAAACTTCCGGGTTCTCTTTGTATTTCTTGGCAAGCTCCATCCCCAGGATCGCGTGCGGAAGATCCGATTCTTCGGGCCACACTTTACCAATATCGTGCAGCAGACCCGCGCGTTTGGCCAGCTTGGTGTTCAAGCCGAGCTCGGCAGCCATGGTAGCGCATAGCTTGGCTACTTCGCGGGAGTGTTGCAACAGGTTTTGTCCGTATGAGGAGCGGAAACGCATCCGGCCGATCATTTTCACCAGCTCGGGGTGCAGGCCGTGGATACCCATATCGATGACGGTTCTTTCGCCGATCTCAACGATTTCGTCTTCGATGTTTTTGCGGGTTTTGGCAACCACTTCCTCAATACGCGCCGGGTGGATACGTCCGTCCTGCACCAAACGGTGCAGCGAAAGGCGTGCGATTTCCCTTCTTACAGGGTCAAAACCGGAGATAACGATTGCTTCCGGGGTGTCGTCCACGATAATTTCAACGCCGGTAGCTGCTTCCAGCGCGCGGATGTTGCGTCCTTCGCGGCCGATGATTTTACCTTTGATATCGTCGTTTTCGATGTTAAATACCGACACGCAGTTTTCGATCGCGTGCTCGGCGGCAGTACGCTGGATGGTTTCGATGACGATCTTTTTCGCTTCCTTGGTAGCGGTAAGACGCGCTTCTTCCATAGCGCTTTTGATATAGGATCCCGCGCGGGTCTCAGCTTCGGCTTTCAATGCGTCCACCAGCTGCTCGCGCGCCTGGTCAGCAGTCAGATTGGCTATTTTTTCAAGCTGGGCAACCTGTTGTTGCAGTGATTTTTCTGCTTCTTCGCGGCGTTTAGTCGCGGTTTCAAGTTGTTGGCTGAGGTTATTTTTAAGGTTATCCAGCTCGTTTTCCTTGCGCTTGGTCTGTTCCATGCTCTGGTTCAGGCTTTGCTCGCGTTGTTTGAGCTTTTGCTCATTGCTTTGCAGGATGCTGCGCTTTTTATTGGCGTCTTCTTCGAATTCGGATTTCAACCGGAGATACTTTTCTTTCGCTTCGAGAATGCGGTCTTTTTTGATGTTTTCGGCCGCTACTTCTGCATTCCGCAGAATTTCCGCTGCACGTTCCTGGGCCTCTTTTTCTTTGGCGTCGAATGATCGCTGAAAAATGTACTTACCTGCAAAAATACCCACCCCTACGGCGATGATATCGGACAGGATGACGATGAAGAACAATGAATTAGACATTTCAATAATGGTTATATATAGTTGGTTTTACCGACTACACCCGCGTTGAAATGCCGAAAAAGGAAGAAATTGAAAGTATATTTTTGCAGATACTCTAAAAAATCAAAGGTCAAATATGGGTGTCAGCTTTCGATAGCACTGGCGATCGTTTCGTCCAGTTTTTCCACTCTGCTCTTAAAAGCCGTTACCAGGTCGTCCATTTCTTCCTGGTTTCGTTGCAATGCCACCAGACATTCAATAGAGGTCAATGCAATGGCCTCTATATCACCGTATACTTTCCCTTTTAATTTATGCTGTTGCACACGCTGCATGAACACCTCATACCCATCCCTGTAGAATTTCTCCTGATCCGCCGGAACGCTCAGTTTGAAACCTCTGTCCAGCAGTTTTATAAAGACAGAAACGTCTGGATTAGGTATGCTATTTTTTTTCATAAGGTATCTTCAAGCAATTCGATGCACTTATCGATCTCCTGGATATATCTTTCAACTGATTCTTTCAGCTCGGCAATTGCGCCTGTTGGTGTCAGTTTACTAGTGACAAGTTTAGCGAAACTTTTAGACTTATTAAAGTCTTTTTCTAAAGAGGTGTATTTTTTCCTTATTTCTTTCGATTCTTCCGTGAGCCGCGCATTGGCGGTCCTAAGCTCGGCGTTTTCACGCTGGAGCTCTGAGATCGACCAGGTTAGTTTCTCTTTATGATTGATCAGAATTTCGAGTTTTTTCTCGACGTCGGACAGTTTGTGTTCGATAATACGTTCAGTGCTCCTCTCCATTTTTTTAACTGAAAAATCCGACAACTGGAAAAACCCGGGGTTATTTTCTGATCACCGCTTCAAATTCCCGCTCGTAGGTAGCGATAAGGCGCTGCATCGACTTGTCGATCACCTTGTCGGTAAGCGTCTGCTGCTCGTCCTGCAAAATGAAACTGATCGAATACGATTTTTTGCCTTCCAGGTTCGCGCCCTCGTACACGTCAAACACGTTCACAGCGCGCAACAGATTGCGTTCGGTTTTGTAGGCAGCCTGGCGCAGCTCTTCGAAAGTGACTTTCTTGGCTACGACCACCGAAAGATCGCGGCGCACCTCCGGGAACTTGGGCACTTCTGTGTATTCAACCGCAGCGCTGTACTGGCGCAGCAGGTAGTCCCAATCGAAATCAGCGTAGTAGACCGGGGCCTTGATATCCAGTTTCTTGGCAACAGCCGCATTCAGCAGACCGAACGATACAACCGGCTTCTTATTGGCCAGTAGCGTCAGCCCGCCTTTGAAAATAGCGTTGTCAGCCTCTTGCTTTTGAACATCCTTGATTTTAACAGCGGTCAAAACCTGGTTCACAAACGCGGCCAGATCATGGAAAACCACCTCACGCGATTTTTCAAACCAGCTTTCCTGACGGATATTACCGGTCAGAAAGACGGAAAGCCGCTCTTTTTCGGTGTATTTGCCATCTGTTTCATGGTAGGTTTTGCCAAATTCAAATACTTTCAAATCCTTCTGGCGGCGGTTGCTGTTGTAAGCGATCACTTCTAATCCTGAGAAAAGCAGTGTCTGGCGCATCACCGAAAGGTCTTCGCTCAGGTAATTAAGGATTTTTACAGGGTTACCCGCCAGGCTTTCGCCCAGGATAGCGTGGTACTCGGGTTTGGTCAACGAGTTGTTGATCATTTCATTGAAACCATTGCCTACCAAAAGCTCGGAAACACGTAGTTTGAGCTTTTCAGGGTCGTTGACCGGGAAATCCGAAAGGTAATCCGAGCTCAATGCGCCGGAAAGCTCCACCTGACCGAAACCGTAAATGCGCAGGATCTCTTCGATCACATCGGCCTCGCGCTGCACATCCACGCGGTATGGCGGCACAATCGCTGTGAAACCAGCCTCGGTCTGGTCGGTAATGCGGATATCGAGTGATTCCAGAATGCCTTTGATCAAATCTTTTTCCAAAGACTTGCCGATCAGCCGGTCGATGTTTTTGTATTTGATATTAACCTGAAAATCCTCGATCGGCTCAGGGTAAATGTCGATAATCTCGGACGAAATGCTTCCCCCAGCTATCTGCTGGATCAATAGTGCTGCGCGTTTCAATGCGAAAAGCGGCATATTCGGGTCGGTACCACGCTCGAAACGGAACGATGAATCGGTTTTCAGCGAGAAACGCTGCGCGGTCCTGCGCACCCATACAGGTGAGAAGTAGGCCGATTCAAGGAAAATCGAAGTTGTGGTCTCAGTCACACCGGAAGTCAGCCCGCCGAAAACGCCGGCAATACACATCGGCTCGGGGTTGCCATCAACACCTTCGCTGCAAATCATCAGGTCGCTTGCAGAGATTTTGCGCTCTACACCGTCCAAAGTCACAAATGGCGTGTTTTCGGCAACCGTAGTAACAATTACTTTTTTGCCCAAAACCTTATCCGCATCAAATGCGTGCATCGGCTGGCCGAGCTCGTGGCAGACGTAATTGGTAATGTCAACGATATTATTGATCGCGCGGATACCGATCGTTTGCAGGCGTTGTTTGAGCCATTCGGGCGATTCGGCCACGGTAATGCCAGAGATCGTAAGGCCGGTATAGCGAGGGCAAGCCTCGGTATTGTGAACCTCTACCGGGATGGGCAGATTTTGGTTATCTGTTTTAAATGCTTCAACGGAAGGTAATGTGATTTCGCGCTTCAAAACCGCTTTCAAATCACGCGCCACGCCATAATGCGAAGCCGCGTCCGCGCGGTTAGGCGTAAGGCCGATCTCGATCAGGTAATCCGAAGAAATGCCGAAATACTCAGCGGCAGGGGTGCCGTTGGGCAACTGGGTATCGAGCACCAGGATTCCGTCGTGCGAAGTACCCACGCCCAGCTCGTCTTCGGCGCAGATCATCCCTTCGGAAAGTGCTCCGCGGATCTTTGATTTTTTCAAAACCAGCGGCTGTTCGCTGCCGGCAGGGTATAGTGTAGCGCCTACGGTGGCCACGATCACTTTCTGGCCCGCAGCCACATTGGCCGCGCCGCAAACGATCGAAAGGGGCGTTTGTCCACCCACATCCACGGTCGTAAGGCTCAGGCGGTCGGCTTCCGGGTGCTTCTCACGCGTGAGCACCTGGCCGATCACCACGCCCTGCAAGCCGCCTCTTATCGATTCGATCTCTTCAATACCTTCGACTTCCAACCCGGTACCGGTTAGCAAACGGTCGATTTGTTCGGGTGTTTCAGTAATTTCAATTAAATCTTTAAGCCACTTATAAGAGATCTTCATCTAGAATGCTTTGAATAACAATAAAAATTCAGGCGCGGAAAATGCAGCCCGTTTGCAAAATTAATGATTTAGTTTGAACGGCATTCGGGCATTTGGTGCCCGGTGCCTGTTTTTTATAATGGCTGCCGGTCATTCGTGCGTAGCCTCCTCTGTCACTTCGCCTGCCGCAATGGCCACGGTCAGTGTGTTCTCCGCTGGCGGAACCGGGCAAGCGTAGCTTTCCTGGTAGGCACAATAAGGGTTATACGCCTTGTTGAAGTCGAGCACAATGGTGTTGTTTTTGATCTGATCGGCAGGGTAATCCAGGTAGCGGCCGCCGCCGTAGGTTTGTTTGCCGCTGGTAGCATCGCGGAAAAGCACCGAAATCGTGCCCTCATTCTTCAAAAGAAGCAGTTTTTGTGCCTGGCCTTCCACGCTGAAATTGGCATAACCGTATTTTTCATATTTCTCGGTAGTCCCGTCAGTATATTTGACGATTACCTCCTTATCGTCTTGCATGTAAGGAGAGATGTTGGCCTTAATGCGGAATGCAAGGCTGGGCTCGAAGTAATGCAGGCCGTGGAAGGCTTCCTTATCTTTAATAGGGGAGTCCTCGCCCGACTTGAACTGCTCATCTTTGTCGGCGCGCTCTTGCAGGATCTTGGTTTTATAGGCAGCCGGGTTGGCCGCTATGGCGTCGTCAGAGCTGCTTGTGCCGCCCAGGTTTTCGATAATGAAATAGGCAAGTATCGCAATGAACATCGCGACGGTGCCATACCGGATCACTTTATTTTTAAACATAATAAGGATTATTGGGTAATCGGACTGCAAACTTACACCCGATCGCGCGCTTTGAAAAAGTATGGAAGGTTTATTTACTTTTTTGGAATAATTTTGAAACTTCGCGTCCATCGGGTTTGCGATGTTGGTTGAAATATATCTAAATTGACCTGGGAAAAAACTTTAAACACAATACCTGCCCCATTGTATGTCATACACAAAACGAGTACTCATTGCCGAAGACAGTTCAGTTATTCAAAACCTGGCAAGGAAGATTCTGGAATTTCAGCATTATGAAATCACTTCCGTGAAAAACGGCGAACAAGTGCTGCAATTGCTTGAAAAAGAGGATTTTGACATTATCCTTTTGGATATCAATATGCCTGTGATGGATGGAATGGAGTGTGCAAGAAGCATCCGTAAATTGTCCGACGAAAAGAAGGCGAAAACGCCGATCGTGGCAATCACGGGTAATGCCAAAAATTATTCAGAAGAAGATTTCAAAGAAGCAGGATTTGACGATGCGCTGATGAAGCCGTTGAATTTCGACCGTCTGGTTGAAGTGGTGGCGCATCTGACCGAATAAACACCTGATGAGGATTACATTTTTAGGAACCGGCACATCGCAGGGAATACCGGTTATTGCCTGCGATTGTGTCGTTTGCCGTTCTAATGACCAGCATGACAAGCGTCTACGGACTTCCGTGTGGATTCAGGCCCACGGCAAATCGTTTGTAATCGATACCGGCCCGGATTTCCGCCAGCAAATGCTCCGCGCCAATGTGCGTAACCTGGACGCCGCTGTTTTTACCCACCAACACAAAGACCATACTGCCGGCCTGGACGACATTCGGGCATTCAACCACCGGCAGCAAATGGATATGCCGCTCTACGGCAGAGTGGAAGTGCTCAACCAGATCAAGACCGAATTCGCCTACGCATTCTCCGAAAAGCGCTACCCCGGAGTTCCGCATTTCTCACTGCACCCGATTGAAAACGAGCCGTTTGAAATAGAAGGGGTGAAAATCATCCCTATCGAGGTAATGCACCACAAACTGCCCGTTTTCGGCTACCGCATCGGCGATTTTACCTACATTACCGACGCCAACTACATTTCCGAAGAGGAGCAGCAGAAAATCAAAGGTTCCCAGGTGTTGGTGCTGGACACGCTGCAAAAAGAGCCTCATTTGTCGCATTTCACCCTTTCACAGGCGTTGGATCTGATCGACAAGCTCAATGTTCCCCAGGCATACCTAACCCACATGAGCCATAAGCTAGGTTTGCACGCGGTGATTGAAAGCGAGCTGCCGCCGCACGTGCATCTGGCGTACGACGGCCTTGTGCTCGATCTGTGAGCGTGCTGTAACAGCTCACGATGCGGGCTGCTACCGAAATACCGCACTATAATCGCTGACAAACTGCTCGAAAGAGACCGCGCTTTTTCCGGTGACGGCCTGGACTGTATTGCAAACCAGAGCCGCCTCGCCACGGGCATAATGGGCATAGTCCTCGATCAGACCGCTGGCCTGCCATTGGGGGAACCCGGCTGCGTGCAGGCCGCCCTGCATCTGCCCGGGTGTCACGTCTGTGAACTGTACCGGCTTTTCCAGTATCCGCGAGAAAACCTGGGCCATTTGATGGTGGCTAAGGGCCTCAGGGCCGGTAATGTCATAGATCTTGTTTTCATGACCGGTTTCAGTCAGGCAAGCTGCCGCTACGGCTGCAATATCTCTCACATCCACCGCACTTACCCGGCCTGCGCCGATGGATGCAAAGAATTCTCCTTTGTTTTTGATGTAGTCTTTAAAGGATAGCAGCCCTTGCATGTACAGATTAGGTCTTAAAAACGAGTAGGTCAGCCCCAGCGCCCTGATTGCGTTTTCAACCCGGGCGTGATAGCGCAGAAACCGCACGGGAGAGGATTCGCTGGCTGCAAATTGAGATAGCTTGACAATGTGCCTGACGCCGGCCCTGGCCGCCGTTTGGGCAAAGTGGAGCTGCAAGCGCTCCGCCTGCTCAGAGGAGTTGGTAAGAAGGAATGCTTTTTCTATGCCTTCAAGGGCGGTTTCAAAACTTTGCGGGTCGGCCAGGTCGCCTGTTACGAGCTGTACATGCGGCATATGATGCAGATCTGCGGCCATCGAGCCAGGCCGGACCAACACTTTGACGGCCACACCGGCCGATGCTAATTTTTGAACTAAATGTGTCCCTACCGCCCCGGTAGCCCCTGTCAGAAAAATGCTTGCCTGTTTCATAGATTATGATTTTTAATGAACAGCTCAAAATTCATTGTTTGGCGGCCGGCAAAATTGTAAGAAAACGAAATGGGCGGAGGGATGGGGCGGCTGGGATGGTGCAGAAATCCAATCTGTACTCTCCAAAAAACATAAATCTATATCTGTTTCTATGCGAGTTGACCGCCGACCTTTGTGATACGGCGAACGCGCTGGGGGCTTGCAGTGGGCGCGTCAGATTTGCTTTAAGTCCTGTGAAACTATGTTTGAAGCGGGTGAAACGAATACCGAATTTACATTTTATGGAAAAATCAATGCATAACAATTTGCGTCACGATGAGCCTATATTCATTGTAGGCAATGGGGTAATCGCGAAAGCACTGGCCGTCGCGCTTTCATTGGATGGTAAGGACGTGACTATTCTTCGGGGCTCTGTTGACGAGCCGTTTTTTTCTCAGGAGCCTATTTGGGTGGAAACCGGAAACCAGGTTTTGAAAGCGGATATAAATATCAGCTCGATCAGCACCTACGATAAGCTGGACGGGCTCATACTTTTGGCCAATAAGTCATTTGGCAACGATCGGCTGGCTGATAAGCTCAAAGAAAAGGCACGGTCTTCTTCCACAGTGTTTCTGCAAAATGGATTGCATATCGAAAGTAGTTTTGTGAATGCAGGATTTAAGGATTTGTATCGGTGTGTGCTGTTTACAACCAGTGAATCGGTTGGTAAAAACCGTGTCAGATTAAAACCTGTTGCCGCCTCGCCAATAGGACTAATTAATGGTAGCCCGGAAAGGCTCGCGGCTATTGCAGCACAGCTGAATACCAGCATATTTTCTTTCAGGGCCGAGACCGATATTCAGCCAATTATTTGGAAAAAGGCGATC
>CAMLNK010000082.1 GCA_946481035.1 uncultured Dyadobacter sp.
GCATTCAATCGTTGTTTCAGATTTTCTTCGTTAAACTGCGCGCTGATCATGCAGTTGGAAAGCATTTCAGGCTGGTACACAATGCTGATCCCATATGCCTTTGCCAACGCATCGAACGCTTCGGCGACGGGTCTGTCGTCGAACACCTGGTCTTTCAGCACCGCCGATTCGGCCAGCAGCACCGGATTGGCCGTAACGGCCTTTTCCAGCTTGTTGTCTTTGCGGTTATAAACCACCTGCTGGTTCGGGTTCAGGATCACACCGGCTGGTTTGGTCCCTTGTGAAGCCTCATATTCTTTCTTGGCATAAACCGACACACGACCGGTTTTAACGGCCACCATTTCGGTATTATCACCGGCAAATGCCTTGATGCGGAAGCTCGTGCCGAGTACTTTGGTCACCGTTCCGTTGGTGTAAACCAGAAAGGGTTGCTCGGGATTTTTGGCAACGTCGAAAAACGCCTCGCCCGTGAGGTACACGCGGCGCTCACCGGTGGCAAATTGCCGCGGATACCGGATGCTGCTGCCTTTCGCCAGCGTAGCCACGCTGTTGTCGCTCAGGAGCACAGTCATTTCCACTTCCGTAGCATTGGTTTTGACCAGCATTTCACTTTCCAGCGTAATTTCCCGCGCATTCCCGGACGGCGCTATCGTATTATGGGAAGTGTAGTAAAGCCAGCTCAGGCCGCCGGTAAGCAGCAGCACGGCCGCCGCCCGCCATGCCGCGCGCTGGTAGAAAGGCACACGGCCTTCTGCTTTCCGCTCTTCGGCCATGCGGGTAATCTCGGCGATTTCGTGCCGCAGCATTTCGTCCGAAAGATCATCTTTGTAGATGTCGTGCACCGCAAGCACGAGCTCCCGTGCACGCGCCGCGACGCCCGCACGGTCGGCATTTTGTTGCAGCCATTGCTGCCAGTAACGGTCGAGTTCCGGTGTGGGCGCCATCACCCAGCGGCGGAACGATTCGTCCGTCGCCAGTTCCTCCACGGTAAATATTCGGTGTAAGCTCATCGGCAAAACAAAAACGTACGGTTCAGAGCATTTGCAGGCTCTTTAAAATGGTATGTCTGTTTTGAATACCGTGATAACCAAAAAAGTCAAAAAAAATTTTGAAAAGTTATAAAGGGGAGGAAAGGAGGACGGAGGAAGGGGAGGAAGGAGGATGGAGAAATGGGTTAAATGGTTATTGTGTTTAAAAAGTATTATATGTATAATTAGGCTGAAATGGCTTATTTGTTTTTAAAGGTATTGCACGCAAAGAATCGCGTAGCGATGTAATATTGGTAGCATTTGGATATCCGGGGCATCGTTACATGCCCTCCTTTCCTTCCTTTCCTCTCTTCCCCCCTTTTCTCCCACCTATGATAACAATACCACCAGCAACCAAAAAAACTCCGCAGGCGCCCAGATTTCCTTGATCTCTTTCAATGTACGATAGAGCAGGTTGGAGACGCTTTGGCGGCCGAGGCCCATAATGCTGGCGATGTCTTCGTTGTCGAGGTTTTGGTAGAAGCGGAGGTAGATGATCTCCTGCTGGCGTTTGGAGAGCAGGGAAATGATGCGTTTGAGATGGCCATTCCGGAAGCGGATGTGCTCGGCTTCGATGATGTTGGTTTCGATGGACGGGTCCGATGGGTCGGTGTCAAAAATGGCTACCTGCGACTCATGGAAGCGTTTGAGACGGATGCTTTCCTTGATGAGCTTGTGGCGGAGCGCTTTGAGCAGGTAGGATTTGACAAATGCGGTTTCGGAGAGAAAATTGCGGCGCTCCCAGAGTTCGAGGTAGAGCTCCTGAATGGAGTCGCGGATGAAATCGGGGTCGGAAGAAAACTTGGTAGCATAGTTGTACAGCGCCCGGTAATGCGTCTGGGCAAGTTGCCCGAGCGCCTCCGCGTCGCCGGCCTTGAACCGTTGCCAGAGCCTGATATTCAGCTCGCTGGCATTTGATATGTTTTCGTCCTGATTCAAATCCTTAATGTAACGGCAATGTTGTATTAAATCAATGAATTATACCAACCAAAGCGGCTGATAGGGGCATTCTCCTTGTGAAATGGCAGTAATTATTCGGTTTAGGAAATGCCGGGGGAATCAAAAAGGGGCGGCGAAATACCGCCCCCTTGGGAAGTCAGTCTGCGCCAATGGCGCTGCGGATTATTTAACTACTTTCAATTTTCCCTGCATCAGCGAATAATGGCCAGGGAAGGTGCAAACATACTGGTAAGTACCGGCCTGCTTTGGCGCTACGAAATAGATCGCTTCCGATTTCTCGGGCTCCACAATGTTGGTATGGAAAAGCACATCGTTCGTTTTAGGCACGTAGTTCAGTTCCGATCCTTTCAAACCCAGGTTCAAACCTGCTTCACCCACCGCATTGGCTGCTCCGGGTTTGGTAATCACGAGGTTATGCAGCATATCGTCGTTGTTGTTGAACACGACTTTGATTTTGCTGCCCGCTTTCACCTGGATTTCCGAAATATCGAATTTCAAACCCGGTACTGTCCCGATGGTCACCACCTGGTCGGGGCCGTTGGTCCAGCTGGCGGGCATATCGGTCACGCGTTTGGCCGACGAAGCGGTATTGGCGGCTGTTTCGGTAGTGGCCGAGCCGGATGCAGTTGCTCCATGCGCGCTGTGGTCCATCGCGGCGGGAGCTTTCACGGTGGTTGTGAACTGGGATGCATTGGCGGCCTGTCCGCCTGCGATCTCATTCAGCGTGTAATAGCCGGTCGAATGCAGCAGATTATTGCCGTCCGCCGATTTTACGCCTTCGGCCTTGATTTCGTGAATATAACCTTTGCGCAACGAGGCCGGATCAACAACGAGGCGTACGCGAAGACCGTCTTCCGAAACGATAATACCTTTCAGAGGCACTTCCTGCGTATTGATGATCGGGCTGCCGTAGGTGCGATGGTAGCGGTAGGTGAAGCTGTTCATTTTATACGCTTCCTGGGCAGCAGCGGCTTCTTTGTCGACAGGGCTGGTGAATGTGATTTCGAAACCATCAGGTGTGGAGCGGACAGTCTTCATTTCGAACGGCATTTTACCGGTCCACACGAGTCTTTGAATACCAAATTCTTCCTTACCGGTCGCCGACCATCCGCGGCTTGTTTGGCCTACGAACATCGAGCCGTCCAGACCCCATTCAAGCCGGAGGATACCCGACATGAAACCTTCGCGGAACGGGAAAACGGTTCCCTGCCACACGCCATTCACTTTTTCAAGATCCACGCGGGTGATAATGCTGTGCCCCTGGTCGCCCACGAACATTTGTCCTGTAAAGGGCCCGAATGCGCCGTTGGTGACGTCTTCTTTGAAATCAGAAGTGGAAATACCCACCAAAGTATGCGGGAACCACACAGCCGGTGGTTTCAGGCCCGGCACTTTCTTGGCTACGTCGTAAAGCGGCTCGCCGGTGCTGGGAACGTCTTCCGGAGTCAGTTTTACCGGCGATCCTTCCTCTTTGCTCCAACGCAAACCGGCAGGGTTACCCGCAAAATCGCCTTTTTCAAGGTGGGTCATACGGCCCGAACCAACCCAGTCGCCCTGGTTTTCCGTATAGAAAATATCGCCTTTATAAGATCCGAAGCCGGAAGGGGAGCGCAAGCCGGTCGCCCAGGGGGTAAGTTTGCCGTCCTGGCCGAGTTTCAGCATCCATCCGCGCCATTTCGATTGGCTCGCGCCGCGGCCAACCCAGTCGAGGTTGAGGGTTACGAGCATTTCACCGTTCGGCATCGGTACCGGGCCGTAGGAGTACTGGTGGTAGTTGCCCGACAACGGCCAGCGTGAGAATGAGTCGTAAACATCTGCCACACCGTCGTTATTGGTGTCTTCGAGGCGGGTAACCTCGCCGCGCTGCGACACGAGGAAATCCTTGCCGCGATAGTACAAGCCCAGCGGCTCATGCAGGCCGGATGCGAAGCGGTGGAACGAAGGCTTGCCGTCGCCTTTCAGGTAGGGGTTGCCGATCATCCAAACCTCACCGCGGCGGGTGGACGTAGCCAGGCGGCCGTCGGGCAGTACCTGCATACCGCCGATTTCCATTTTGATGTTTTCAGGAATGGGAATGGTGATAATGCGGTAGTAATCGTCGATTTTATTAGGCTTGGACTGTGCGAATGCACTGGCACAGCCGGCGGTAATCAGGGTAGTTAAAAGAATATTTTTCATCGATACAAATCAGATAATGAGGTTTTTACCAAAACAGTGAATAGCTGGTCGCATTGGAAACGGGAAGGATGAGCTCCTTCACTTCGCCAGCCGGCCGTACCACCGCTTTGGCTTTTTTATCAACCTGCACAAAAAAGCGGTCGTCGATCTGGTAAAGACCTTTCTCTATTTCAGTGATCTGCTTGCCGCTTGCGAGCAGCGAATACAGTGCACCTGCGGGCGTGCCGTCCACGCGGAAAGTGCGCGAGAGGCTGTTGCCGCCGGAAACCAACTCGTCGCTCACCGTGGCCGAGCCGATCGCATAACGGAAAACCGGGTAGCCTTTCTGATCGATTTTGTAACCCAGGAAATTGATATTGGAAGAGTCGGGCCATGCTGCGTTGGCATTGTCGAGAACCGCCACGCTGCTGCGGCCGGAAACGTGTACTTTCAAACCCGCCGGGAAAAGCAATTGCGGCTCGCCGCGCTCGTACCACATTTCGGTCACGTCGGCGAACTGTCCGCGCCAGGCCTGTACCAATGCGCCACGGTTCAGATCGACGGTGTAATTCCAGCCGTCGGGGCTTCCCACCGAAATACAATGCGTGCGCTTCGATTTCTCACCTTCCAGCTGAATGAACGAGCGCACCATTTCGGGGCGCATCTCGGGCGTTACGCTGATGTAAGGCTTTGGCTCAGGCTCGGGAAGCGAGGAGAGTGAATGCAGGTCGTAAGGGCGCACACCCGATTTCTCCACGCGCAGCCCCAGTGCGGGCTGGCGCCACGGGAAACGCGAGTAGTAGATTTTGAACTTATGTTTGCCCTGGGTCAGGTTAATAGCACCTGTGTGCGTTTCCTGCGAGGTAGCTTCGCCGGACGATACCACGCTTTTACCGTCTATGTCGACCGAAAGAACAGGACCGGAGTAGATGGTCGTGAAAATGTAGTCACCAGCCTCGGTTACGTCGATGTCGCCTTCGTACACCAGGTGGAATTCACGCATGCCGTTGGTCACTTCCTGCGTCAGCACCGGCGACTGGCCTTCGTGATCGAGCTTGCTATATTCTTTGGCATCCCATTTGTCGGAATATACCTTATAATTCAGATTACTGATCGACAGCGGTTTGCGGTTAGCAAGGAGCTGGTAACCTACGTTGCGGAATGCGATGCTGCCTTTGGTCACCTCAAATGCGATGGGCTGGCCGTCTCCCGCGGCCTTTGAATTGGGGAGATAAACTGTTTCGAGCACTGTCACGCCATTGAGTGAAAGCGTGTTCAGGCGGGCGGAGTTAGGAATGTGTTGTACGGATGCATCGTACGAAATTTCGAGCGTCTGCCAGAGACCCGCCGACTTGGCGGCATTCTGGCTCGGAAACTGACCGATATAACCGGAAGTCGACGCGTCCGTTACTTTTTGTTTGCTGCTGTCGGAGATCTTCACTTTCTGTCCCCCCGGCAGGATGATATTGCCCTCGGCTCCCGGCGCAACATTGAATTCGATGTAAAGCCGGAGGTCGCTTGCTTTCAGTTTGGTAGTCAGGACGGTCCCGGAATTTCCGATCAGGACGCCATCACCCGCCAGTGTTTTGGGCTTTGCCGTGCCGGAAGGGTGAATGGAAATGCCACCTTGTATCGACCAGTTGGGGGCGGCGCTTTCAAATGCGCTGAGGTCTTTGAGGGGAAGCGGAGAATAATTTCCCTTCGCTGTCTGGCCCATTACCATCGCCGGACAAGCCAGGAACAGCAGGGAGACTTTCTGAAACAATTGATGCATTGGAATCGATTAAGTGTATTGTTTACAATTAAAAAGCGAAGTTCGGCATTTTTTTACCATTATATCCGGAAATAGTATGAATTTTTTGAAGGGGTTTGGGTCATAGAAAAGGCTGCCTTTAACAAGCAGCCTCCGGTATTTTACCCAATCGTTTGAATTACATTAATCCTCTTTGGTACAGTTACAGGATTGCCCGCAGGATGCATAATAACCGGCCTTACAGGTAATAGTGCAGCAGGCATTTGAACAAGAGAGTGTGCCCGGTCCGCCAGCGCTGTGGCATACCTCCGTCAAGAACTCCGGATTGCCCTTTAAATTTGGTAAGGGGCCTCTGAATGCAATACCGATGGCTTCAACTGCCGGGATTGACAGATAGCTTTCAGGGAGATTGGCTTCCAGCTCTTCCAACCCATCAGACTGAACCTTGAAAGTGAACCTGTTGCCAGTCCTTGGCTCATTTAAGACAAGTATTTGCCTTAGATACAGGACTTCGTACTCACTTGATTGTATTATAAGATCATTCCATTCCTTCTTTTCCAGAAAGATGTTGACAGTGTGTGGTTTAATCCCGCCGTTGGTTAAAGTGAGTTGAAGTCTTTCCTGACCTGCGTCAATGTCTTTCACGACCGCGACGTTACCCTTTTCAAAATAAAAGCCCCCCAACCGCTGGGCCAGTTCAGAACCTTTTTCCAGATACTTGGCCTGTTCAGGATAATCGTGCTGTTGTTCACAAGCGATAAAGAATGCCGCAGCTATCAGCGCGATGGCAAAGATTAATGCAATTGCTTTTCTCATAGTATAGATGTGTTTAGAGTGGTAAGCAAAGCTAATTCGATTATGCGCTCTTGTAAATCCCCCCTTTAGAGTGATTTTTCACGCTCCTTTTCAAACGCGATCGCAAATTCCAGCAACGACATCCGGCGCTCCGTCATTTCAGGAATTTTGCGGATAATGTTCTTGCGGTGCGACTTGATTGTTTCAATGCTGATGCACAGTTGGTTTGCAATCACATGGGATGGCAGTCCTTGCGCGATTAGTTGGATGATTTCGTATTCCCGGGAGGTGAACATGGCGAGTATTCGTTATGGTTTGCCATTGATACGACGATCTTTTCGCATTGTCACGCAAGAGTTATCATACTCCATTTTTGGGTTATCAAAAGTTAAATGCAGATGAATCCGGCAGGGAAAGCGTATAGCGCCCAGGGTTGCAACCGATTTCACAAGCCGGAGAAACGGCGTAGGTCTCCGGTAGAAAGTCTGATCCCCACGATAGTCCTCTTTGAAGATTTTACTGTACTATTTCAAAATGACCGGGCCGTTTTGCGGCTTTTGAAAGGTTGTTTTTTACAAAAACCTAAAAAACAGACTCATAAGGCAATATGCGGTTGCATTTTTTGTGAATCCGTTTTTGTAAATTTAGAGGGACATGACGAAGGCGCACGATCACGGTGCGTGCGCGGCAGGGAGTAGCAGGAGCAATAATTAGTGAGATTTCAAGCATTGATCAGTAGTCGTTAACGGTCTTCCCGGTATAATCCGAAGAGGGCATCCAGGTGGCCGATTTGTTTATAGTATGTTAATAAATACTTAACATAACAGACTGTATTTAACCGGATTTTTGCGCTTTGTAAGGCGTATTTTGCCTATTGCATTCTTTTCTCACCTAAATAACCTTAGTGCTCATGATCAAAAAATTTTACTTATGCTTTCGGCTGAGTATTTTCAGAAGAAGCGCGTACACGGGGCTTATGCTCACGGGGCTGCTCTATTGCCACGCGGGCGTTGCGCAGTCGGTGGTTACCGGGCAGGTGATCTCCGACGATGACAAAGCGCCCCTCGCAGGCGTGAGCGTCATCGAAAAAGGGACTAACAATGGTACTGTGACGGATTCGAACGGAAAGTACCAGATCGCGGTGAAGGGCGCCAGCTCGGTGTTGACATTTTCGTTTCTCGGCTATGTTTCGCACGAGCTCACTGTCGGCGGCCGCGCAGTAGCGGATGTGACGCTTTACGCCGACCAGAAGCAACTTCAGGAAGTGGTAGTAACGGCCCTTGGTATTAAAAAAGACGTACGCAAGCTCGGTTACGCGGTGCAGGAGCTCAAAGGCGAAAGCATCGTTACGGCACGTGAGACCAACATTGTGAACCAGTTGGCCGGCAAAGTAGCCGGTGTGACGGTCGTGGGAAGCCCGTCGGGTATCGGCGGCTCGGCGCGGGTAACGATCCGTGGCGAACGGTCGGTAGATCTGAACAAAAACCAGCCGTTATACGTGATCGACGGGGTGCCTATCAGCAACTCCATCACCGGCGGTTCGGGGCAGGGTAACCTGGAAGTCGATTTCGGGAATGGCGCGAGCTTCGTCAACCCCGACGACGTGGAGACAATGAGCGTGCTGAAAGGACCGGCGGCTGCGGCTTTGTACGGTTCGAGGGCGGCCAACGGGGTGATCCTCATTACGACCAAATCGGGTAAAGGCAACAAGGGCATAGGCGTGGAAGTGAATAGCAATACTACTTTCGAACGTGCATTGAAACTGCCTGAATATCAGAATAAATACGGGCAAGGAAACGGTAACGGCGGCGATTTCGCGTTTGTGAATGGTGCCGGTGGAGGTCTTACGGACGGTACCGACGAAGGCTGGGGACCTGAATTTAAAGGCCAGAACTACCCGCAATACAACTCACCGCGTACGCTGAACGGCCAGACGATCCCTTTCCTGGGCGGCGACCTGAACGCGCCTGCGGGTAGTGTTATCACTGCCACTCCATGGCTTCCGGATGTGGACGGTTTGAAAAACTTTCTCCAAACAGGCCGTACCCTGACGAATAACGTCGCATTGATCGGCAACAATGATCAGGGGAATTTCCGGTTGTCGTATACCAACCTCGATCAGACAGGTATTGTGCCGAATACCGATTTGAAGCGCCATACAGTCTCATTGAGTGCAGGTTATAACCTTACTAAAAAGTTTTCGGCCAAGACATTTGTAAGCTACATCAAGAGCGCGAGCGGTAACAGGCCGTCGATCAGTTACGGTACGGAGAGCATTATGTACCTCTTCAACTGCTGGCTGCCGCGTTCGGTGAAGGTTTCGGATATGGAACGTTTATGGATGAACGGTCTGGAAGACAGACGCCAGTTCAGCTGGAACTACAACTACCACGATAACCCGTACCTGACGGTTTACGAAAACACCAACGGGCAGGACGTCAACCGCATTATCGGTAACATCATCCTGAAATACGACTTCACCGACTGGTTGAGCCTGCAAGTGCGTACTGCCACCGACTGGGGCAACGAGCGCCGCGAATACCGCCGTGCATTCAGCACGCAGCGCTTTCCGTTCGGGCAGTTCCGTGAAACGAAGATCAATACGGAGGAGCGTAACAGCGATTTCCTTTTGTCGTTCAACAAGGACGTAACCAAGGATATCAATATTTCGGCAACGTTTGGTGGCAACCAAAACCGCCAGAGCTCGATTTACGACGAAGAAAATGCGGGCCAGCTCAACCTGCCGGGCATTTATAACCTCACCAACTCGCGTATTGCGCTG
>CAMLNK010000083.1 GCA_946481035.1 uncultured Dyadobacter sp.
ACGAGGCCATCCGGAAGCAATGCAACCTCATTGTGGCGCATCATCCGATCATTTTCAAAGGCCTCAAAAAGCTCAACGGCAAGAACTACGTGGAGCGGACGGTCATCAAGGCCATCAAAAACGATATTGCGCTCTACGCTACCCATACCAACCTCGACCACGTGGTGGGAGGTGTAAACTGGCAGATCGCCAAACGCCTCGGACTGCAAAACATGAAGGTGCTGGCGCCGAAAAAACAGATCCTCTCCAAACTGGCATTTTTCTGCCCCGTTGAAAACACCCAAGAAGTGCTGCAAGCGCTATTCGAAGCGGGTGCCGGGGAAATCGGCGAATACCGCCATTGCAGTTTCCGGGCCGAGGGGCTGGGCACCTTTCTGCCCGGCGAAAATGCGAACCCGGCCATTGGCGAGCGCGGTGAGCTGGAAACGGTGAAGGAGCATCGCGTGGAGGTAATGCTACCCTCGCATTTGCAGGCGCAGGTGCTGCGTGCACTCCGCCGCGCGCACCCGTACGAGGAAGTAGCCTATTATATGTCCACGCTCGAAAACGAAAACCAGGAGGTCGGTGCCGGGGCGATCGGCGAGCTTCCGGAACCAATGGACACCACTGCTTTTCTGACATACCTAAAGCAAAACATGGAAGCGTCAGTGATCAAATACACTGAGCCGACGGGCAAGCCGATCCGTAGGGTAGCCGTTTGTGGCGGAGCCGGCAGTTTTTTATTGCGCAATGCCGTTTCAGCGGGCGCCGACGCGTACATAACGGCAGATTACAAGTATCACGAATTTTTCGATGCCGAAGGACGCATTATGATCTGTGACATAGGGCATTACGAAAGCGAAGTATTTACGAAAAATTTATTGCATGACTATATATCAGGAAAATTTAGTAATTTCGCACTCTGTTTGTCAGAAATCAGTACCAATCCGGTGCGGTATTTTTCCTGAAAACCGGTTTTGACAACGAATTCTGCTGATAATCTGTTTAAATTAGGGCTGACTACCTCACATTTCAAGCATTGAAACAAGTCCATAAAAGACATACATGGAAAACACAATCGCACAAAAACTAGATGCTCTCCTGAAACTTCAGGAAATCGATTCAAGCCTTGACGAAATACTAAAAACCCGCGGGGACCTTCCCGAAGAAGTAAGGGACCTGGAAGACGAGATCGTTGGATTCGAAACGCGTTTAGGAAAATTTAAATCTGAAATTGCCAATCTGAATACCGAGATCGACAATTTCAAAAATGCGCAGAAAGAAGGGGAAAAGCTGATCAAAAAATACAAAGATCAGCAGATGAATGTTCGCAACAACCGCGAATACGACGCCATCACCAAAGAAATAGAATTGCAGGAGCTCGATATGCAACTGGCCGACAAGAAGATCAACGAAGCCAGAGCCCGTATCCGCCTCATCGAAGAAGACGCCAACCGTGCGGAATCTATCCTGAACGAAAGAAACGAAGACCTGAAAGTTAAGAAAAACGAGCTTTCGGTGATTACCTCAGAAAGCCAGGCCGAAGAACAGGCGCTGATCGCTGAAAGAGAAAAGCACGTCAAGAAAATCGAAGAACGCCTGTTGAAATCGTACCAAAAAATCCGCGACAACTCGCTGAACGGTCTGGCCGTTGTGCATGTACAGCGCGGAGCTTGCGGCGGATGTTTCAGCATCGTTCCTCCTCAGCGCCAGGCTGATATCCGTGAGCGTAAGAAATTGATCGTTTGCGAGCACTGCGGACGTATCCTCGCCGACGTAGAGAGCGTTCAGCCGGTTCACCAGCGCCGATAGGATTTAAATACTAAATTGAAAGGTTGTCTTATCCGGGCAACCTTTTTTTATGTGCATTACCATGAGCAGGAGTCATTCGGAGGTCAAAATGGGGGTATTCAGGCTGATAATGTGCATGCTGCTCATCTCATTTATCGCCCGGCCTGCATTAGCAATCGACGAGCGAGCCGACGTCGTTTTTTCGCCAAAGCTTCAAAAAGCCTATTTCGAAATACAAAAACTGAGACTGCCCGCGGCTCGCGAACTCATCGATGATGAAAGAGCACTCAATGCCGACAATCCTTTCATCGCCTACCTCGACAGTTACGCCGACCTGCATTACCTGCTCATTGCCGAAGATCGTTCACGCTACAAGGTTTTCACTCAGCAACAGGACAAAAGACTCGATTTGGTGGGGAAGCTTTCCGAGAAATCCCCTTACAAACGGTTATTTCAGGCTGATATCCGTCTGCATTCCGCATTTGCCAAGCTCAAATTCGGCAACGAAGTGAGCGGTTCGTGGGAGATCATCAAGGCCTACCGGCTTTTGGAGGAGAATCGCAGGAAATTTCCCTCATTTACCCCTACCCTCAAATCTCTCGGCCTCCTGCACGTGCTGATCGGTTCGATTCCTGAAAATTACACGTGGATCGCCAAGATTCTTGGTTTGAAAGGCGACATCGCACAAGGTATCCGCGAGCTCAGGGAAGTAGTGAAAGAAGAACCTTTTTTCAAACAGGAAGCCGAACTGATTGACCTCCTGCTGCACGCGTATACCCTGCAACTAACGCCTGAACAGCAGGCTCGGATCCGGCAATGGCCCAGGGAACAGCCCGATAACCTCCTGCTGCATTTCTTTGCCACGACGGTTTTAATGAAAGAAAACCGGAGTGAAGAAGCTTCGCATTTCCTGGCCGACGCGCCGACGGGCAAGGAGTATATGCCTTTCCCGTTCCTGCATTACCTGCGCGGGGAAATCGCGTTGCAAAGTGGCGATTACGATGACGCATTTGCCGCTTATGCCCGGTTTCTGAAACAATATGCGGGATTTAACTATATCAAAGACAGCTATTTTAAAATGTTCCTGTGCCGTTGGCTCGCCGGACGCGACCAGGAGGCCGCGGGTTATATGCAAAAGGTAACCCAAACCGGCAGTACCATTGTGGAAGCCGATCAGTTTGCGGAAAGGATTGCTAAAGAATACAGCGAGGGAAAAATCAGTGCGAGGCAAAAAGTACTGTACAAAGCCCGGTATGCAACCGACGGCGGCTATTTTCAGAAGGCCTGGGAACTGATGAAGACAATTTCTGAAAAAAGTTTTGGTACAACTTATGAAAAGGCCGAATTCAATTATCGTATGGCGCGAATTTTTCAAAAATCCGGCCGTATCAATGATTGTGTGCCATTTTACGACCGCTCGATCGCCCTCGGGCAGGCGGACGCGGGCGCGGGAGGTTTTGCGGCGGCTTCTGCATTGCAAATGGGCTATATTTATCAAAAAAAGGCTGATAATCAGAAGGCTGTAATGTATTTCAAAAAAGCTATGAGCTTCAAAAAGCACGAATATAAAAACAGCATCGACAACAAGGCACGCGCAGCACTTACAGAACTGGGGCAATAACACCTGTTACCAAACCGCACTTTCAGCGTATCAAGGATGCAAACATCAATGCGTCCTTCGATATGCCCAGAAAAAAGAGCGACAATCCGAAAGTGATCATCAACTGGCACGATGATGACAAACCCCGTGAAAAATTCATGAACAAAGGCCGGGCTGCCTGCTCGGACTCGGAACTGATGGCAATCCTGATCCGCTCGGGTACCACAGACATGACCGCCGTAGACCTTGCCAAGGCACTGATGACATCGGTGGGCAACAATATCAACGAACTGGCCAAGCTGAATGTCCGGGACCTGACCAAAATCAAAGGGATCGGAGAAGCGAAGGCACTCACCATTCTGGCCGCATTGGAACTCGGCAGGCGCCGCAAAGACATTATTTCCGATAAAAAGCGCAAGATCATCGGCTCCCAACCCGTTTACGAGGCCATGCGCCCTTACCTGATGGACAAAACCCATGAGGAATTCTGGATTTTACTGCTCAACCGCGGAAATTACATCATGCGCACGATACAGGTGAGCGTAGGAGGCATTTCCGGCACTGCTACCGATATAAAAATGATATTCAAAATCGCGCTGGACCATATGGCCAGTTCCCTGATACTGGTGCATAACCATCCATCAGGACAGTTGATACCGAGTTTCGCCGATAAGGTGCTCACCGAGCAAATAAAAGAGGCAGGCCGATTGCTCGACCTGCCTGTTCAGGACCATATCATTTTCACCGATGACGGCTATTATAGCTTTAAGGATTCCGGCGAAATGTGATCAGAACACCGCTTCTTTCCGGATAATGCCGTTCAGCTCCTCGTACGGGATCGAAAGTTCGATCGGTCCGCGCGCGTAGGCGGCTATTTCGTAAGGATTATAGAAGAAAAGGACTCCTTCCGGGGTGAACACATAATTGGCAGGGATAAAGAACTTGTGATTGGCGAGAAAGTAGCCGGCATCTTCCAGGTCGACACCCGGCGCCAGTTTTTCCAGCTCACGGAATTTCTTTTCAACCAGGTTCAGCAATGCGACCGAATCGGCGACGAAGCTCTTCATTTCGACTTCATTGCCCGTCTTGCCATCGAACGCATGGTAGGAGGTGAAGCTGTTGGGATGCGCACCTCCGGTAAATGCATAATGGTCCATTTGATAGAAAAGCACTTTCGGCGTCGTCATAACGGTATCACCGTGCAATTCCACTTCCCAGCAACCGGGCGAGTCGGGAAACTCCTTTTTGAAATCGTTATAGTTCTTTTCAAAAACCTCAAATGCCGCTTTGGGCGTTTTGTTCGCTTCCAGGCGCGCGAGGGCGCTGGCCGGATCTCCGTACGAATTCAACCGTTTGATCGTCTTTTCGGTGAGGATTTCCCGGATTTTCGTAGCAACGGCACTGGAATCGGTCGGTTCCCAGAGACTGATTATCACAGAAACTCCTTTGTTCGAGACCGTGTCACAACCACCGAACTGCTCTTTTTTCACCTCACCGGTATGATAGTCTACCTTACTAACCGCTTCTTCCTTTTTTGACGACTGGTTACATGCCCAAAAGAGCGCAGCGCTGAACGCCAGGGCAGCCATTTGCTTCAAACCCATAGTTTGTGTGTTTTATGGTTCGGGAAGAGTTAAAGGCTCATCAGTTCCTTGAAACGGATGGCCTGACGGCGTGAAATTTCGATTTTGTCCCCGCCTTGCAAGGTCACCAGAAGTCCGCCGCTGAACCAGGGTTCGATTTTCTCGATCCAATGCAGGTTGATAATATGCTTGCGGTTGGCGCGGAAGTAAGTATTCGGATCCAGGCGCTCTTCCAGGTTGTTCAACGATTTCAGTACCAAAGGCTTCTGATCGTCGAAATGCAGACGCACATAGTTCCCCATCGATTCGAACAGGCGGATTTTACCCAGTTTTACAAACCAGCATTTTTCGCCGTCTTTCACAAACACCTGATCATTTTCGCCTAGCACCTTCTCCGCGCGCTCGCTCGCATGCGCGGGAGCTTCCGGCTGGGCCTGATTTTCTTCAATGCGGTGGATGGTTTCTTTGAGGCGCTCGGTATCAATCGGTTTCAACAGGTAATCCAATGCATTGAACTCAAATGCTTTAATAGCATATTCATCGAATGCAGTCGTAAAAATCACCTCCGGGCTTTTGCCTTCGATCGCCGAAAGTAGCTCAAAACCGTTTTTGCCAGGCATTTGAATGTCCAGGAAAAGCAATTCAGGCTGCTGCTCTTCGATAAGCTTCAATGCCTCTTCCGCATTTGCGGCCTCTCCTACTATTTCAATTTTAGTGTATGGTTCGAGCAATCTTTTCAGCTCATTGCGGGCTAGTCGCTCATCATCTACAATTAAGGTCCTCATGGCGGATGGATCAGTTAGGAATAATAAATAGACAGTATATTGATTTGGTCATTAGTTTTCTTTTTCGGAATCCTCTCCCACCATCATCACTCCCTCGGAAAGCATCGGAATTTTGATTTCCGAGCACACCACATTCTCTTTCTCCTGAAAAATCCGGAATGTTGCGGCCTTACCGTACAAAATCGATAGCCGTTCGGCTGTATTTTTAAGGCCAACCCCGCCGGATTCGGTGTTGCCAAGGTTGCCTGCATTCACTTCCGTACTGCCCAGGTTACCCGAGTTATGGATCGTGATTACCAGCAACTCATTTGCAATTTCCGATTTTAGGCCGATAAATCCACCTCCCATTTGCTTCGCCACACCGTGTTTGATACCATTCTCGACGAGCGTTTGCAACATCATAGGCGGTACCTGCCAATAAATGGCCTGCGGGTTGGTAGTAATGCTATAACAAAGGCGGTCTTCATAACGCACTTTTTCCAGTTCAAGGTAGTCTTCCACCGTGCGAAGCTCCTCCTGCAAATCGACGGTCTTCCGCCGATCGGCCAGCAATGAGTTCCTTAATATATTAGACAATTGCGTAATGCTGAGCTGCGCACGTTTGGGATCTTCATACACGAGCGCGCGGATGCTGTTCAACGCATTGAATGTAAAATGCGGGTTGAGCTGCGAACGGAGCACTTTCGCCTCCGCCTCGCGCATCGACATTTTGAGCATGATTTTCTCGTAGCTGGCCAGCCGGTTCTGTTCTATATAATGATAAACCGTGTAGGACAGTATCCACGCCAGCAGAATTTTACACCAGTTGGTATAATATGACCAGAAAATGAGCGGCTGGTTGAATAGGTTGTGTTCAAGAATCTCCCGGTCCATCGGCTGATTGATCATCGTCATGATAAGCCCCAGCCATAGTACCGATCCTATTACACGCAATGCAAGCCTGGGCAACGGCAACGAAGACCAGTTCCACCGCCTGATAACTAGTCGATATACATGGGTAAGACAAATACCTAACAGGATATTGGCGAGCGCAGAATAAAATTCAGTCAGTTTAAAACCGTACTCCAATACATAAGGAATGTATTCGAACATGATTATCAATGTCCATCCAAGAATTTGCAGGGTCCAATAGATGCGTTTTTTGGACATGAACATAGGAACGCTGATGATGTATTGAAAAGCCACAAATGTATTAATGCCCCCTCAGGAGAGGTACATTAATACACCAATGGAAACGAATGTACACAAACGGCTGCTATATCGTTTGCGGAATTTCGATGGAAAGAAGGTGTGTGATGTCGTTGGACACTTCCAGCTCGAACTGCTGGGTATCGTAGGAGTAATTGATCTTGTAGAGGCAAAGATTGCTGTGCTCGTAGTCGTCCATCCGTACAAGCGGCTGGTTGAAAAGCGTCGTCAGCAGCACGCGCATGGCACGGCCGTGCATGGCGATGAGGATATTCCTTTCATGCGGGCGCGAGAGGATCGATTCGATCACCGGGATCTGGCGTTCCCTCACTTCAACGGGGCTTTCGCCGCCTTCGGCTGCAAGCTCCACTTCGCCTGCTTTCCAGGCATTTACCAGCTCGCGGTAATAGTTGTTGTCGCCCGTGTTAGGCTCACGGCCTTCGCGGTCTCCCCATGATATTTCATTCAGGCCCGTATGGCTTTCGTGAGGTATACCGAGCCTGATGAACCCGCGGACGGTTTGATGTGTTCGCTTTAAATCAGAGGTATAAATTTTGTCAAACGGAACATGTTGATAAGCATTAAAAAAAGCTTCGGCCTGAGCTTCTCCCCATTCATTCAGCAAGGAATCAACACCACTTCCCTGAACAACTCCCCTGCGATTAAAATCAGTTTCACCGTGGCGAATGAGGTAAATCGATTTTCTTTTCAAAGTAATAGGATAATTTAAATATAAAATTTACAAAAACCTTGTTTTTTATACGCAAAGCCAGTACAAATTTATACATTTTTTAGATATGTTTGCTAAAACCGTCACCGTCGATTCCCTACAATCTTTTGGAAAAAATAGCATTGCCCATCACATCGGAATAGAGTTTACGGAAATCGGAAAAGATTATGTGTCAGCCAAAATGCCCGTCGACCAGCGTACGCACCAGCCGTTTGGGATTTTGCACGGCGGGGCATCGGTAGTACTGGCCGAAACACTGGGAAGTATAGCCTCGTTTTTGACTATCCCCGAAAGCGAGAACAAGCACGCCGTAGGGCTGGAAATCAACGCCAATCACCTCCGGCCGGTGAAGGAAGGCTATGTGCACGGAACCGTTCGCCCGATCCATATTGGCCGGACCACACACATCTGGGATATTCGTATTACCAATGAAGAAAACAAGCTTGTTTGTATCAGCAGACTCACGGTTGCTATTGTGAATGCAGACCGCTAACATTATTTTGCAGAAAATTGACCTAACGGGACAACGCCCATTCGTTATAAATGCTATCAGTACAGACCGACACCGGGATTTCGATATTTGAAGGATTACAGATTCAGGAGCTTTGGCACGCATCCAAAATGATGGGCTTCCCGTCCGCATTATGGCGCCTGCCACATACCAACGAAATCAAGCTGCTCATCTCCATACAGGACGGCACCCGCAAATGCCTCCCTGAACTCGAAAAAATGAGCCCGGGGTTCGTAATGAGCACATTTTACTGGGAAGACGACCAGGAAGTACTGTTCCTGGAAGGCGATATTATCCTCACATTTACGGAAGATAACCGGATCACGCAGGTAGAGAACCAGCTCGGCGAAGAACATCCGGACGTTCAAAGGCTGGTGCAGCTTGCATTAGCCTCGCGCGCGGACGAGATTCCAACCCAGTCACTTGCAAACCCGCTGGTTCCGCTCAGCGACCATCTGGATGCCAAATCCCGCTTCGAACGGACGGTAGAACTTGCCGTAGCCGCGATTCGCCAGAACCAGTTCAAAAAAGTGGTGCTTTCCCGCACCAAAGACCTCCATTATACCGACGCATTTCAGCCGGCGCAGGCATTTCAACGGCTTGTAAAAGCCTATCCGCACGCATTTGTTTCACTGGTGAACCTTCCGGAAGAGCACGAAATGTGGCTCGGCGCAAGCCCGGAGTTGCTGGTAGAACAAATGTCCGCAGGCACTTTCAAAACCATGTCCCTCGCAGGTACGCAGGGCGCACGCGACGCGTCGGGCGCGCTCATACCCAAGTACGACATCCGCTGGGGCGAGAAAGAAATTGAGGAACAGGCGCTTGTGAGCCGTTACATTATTGAATGCTTCAAAAAAATACGCCTGCGCGAATACCTGGAAACAGGGCCCAAAACTGTGCTGGCGGGTAACCTGTACCACCTCAGAACCGTTTTCGAGGTCGATACCGTAGCGCTCAATTTCCCGGAACTGGCTTCGGTAATGCTCAAATTGCTGCATCCGACGTCGGCCATTTGCGGTGTTCCCAAGGCGCCCAGCCTGCAATTCATCAATGATGTGGAAGGTTATAACCGCTCCTATTACAGCGGTTTCCTTGGCCCGGCGCAAGTAGGCGGCGATACAAACCTGTTCGTAAACCTCCGCACTGTGCGGTTTAAGGACGGCGTTGCGACATTTTTTGCCGGTGCGGGCATCACGGAAGACTCTGTACCTGAACAGGAATGGTTCGAAACCGAGCTAAAATGCGATACATTGCTCAAGTGATCGGAAGTTCCTTATAAAAAAATTAGCTGGCATTAAAC
>CAMLNK010000084.1 GCA_946481035.1 uncultured Dyadobacter sp.
GGGAGCGGTGGATGGTAACAAAGTCATGACGGTTTACCCGAATCCGGTTTCCGGCGAACTATCGGTTATTTCTCAGTCGGATTTGGTGTATATTCAGTTGATCAATTTGAAAGGTGAAACGGTTTCCACCCAAACCCGAAACCAGTCGAAAATCAACAACCTGGATGTTAGCCGGCTGCCTGTGGGCACGTATATTGTGCGCACGAAGGATATTCACGGCCAGATTTACAAGTCGAAAGTGGTTATACAGCGATAGCGCGGCCAATGAGGTGGCCGCGCCTTGCCGTTACCGGTTTTGGCTTCCGACCGTTCGCCCGAATGCGCTCATAAACGGGCGCATATCCATTTCTGCGATATTGAGGTTGGATTTTCGGTAGTAGAACTTCGTCCCGAAGCGCGACGCGTGAACCGGGATTTCACAGTGGGCTACCGGCAGGTTGTCGGTTTTATCCACGACGAATGTCTCCTTATTGTTGCCCAAAAATCTGAAATCGGCATTTTCGAGGTAATTCCGGTACAGGATATTCTTGTCTACCTTTTCGATAAGTACAAAATCATTGTTGAATTTCAGGATGTCACCGGCCTCCGAGTGGATATAATAATGGTCGCGGTCGAGGCTTAGCTGTAAGCAGGCCGAATCTTTTTTGGCAAACAACTCGTCCGATACGAACGATCGCATTTCATTGTCGGCGGGCATGTCCACGATGTTTTTTTGGGTCAGTCCTTCGGGCGAAAATTCGTGAATTTCCAGCTTATCGCGGTAGAGGAGAAACAAGTCGCGGCCCTGGATCATATAGTCCGTAAAGTAATTTTTGCGCTCGGCCCAAACCTTCATGAAAAGCTGCCGGCCGGTGGCGGCATCGAATGCTGCAATAAACGGCGTACCGAATCGTGCCGGGCGGCCATATTTCATCGCATACCCGGTATTGATCATATACAGCACATTGCCCTCCCTGAAAAGATGTGATTTACTGGTTTGTTTCTCGTTGAGGTCGGTGGACCAAACGGTTTTGCCATCCATCGAAAGGCAGCTGATTTTGTTCTTGGCAGCGAAGAAAACGGTGTCTTTACTGAAAACAGGATTGGAGCAAATATCCAGGAAAAGGTTCATGTAGGAGCTTCCGCCGTAAGGCATTGCATAGCCGTAATATGCCCCGCCGCTCAATGCGCCGCTCGCAGCGCCCAATGCAACACCCGTGAGTACCGCGAGCCCGACGCGCCCCATATCCACCTTTTCGGCATGCGATACGCGGTCCACGGACCATCCCTCTCCATCGGTAACCCGCACCAAATGCAGGCCCGACGACTTGATCAGCGCCGTTTCGTCGTCCAGCATTTGCAGGTCCTGCCAGCCATACATTCCAGGCACATACCTGTGCCAGACCTGCCGGCCATTTTCCAGGTCGATACCCTGCATGACTTTGAAACCGCCATCTTTCAAGTTGTAGCAAAATGCACGGCCCAGCTCCGGAAAAACTTTGAATGCGATTCCTTTCGAAGTCCAGAGCGGCAAACCATTCTCCGGATTGAGCCTTTCCAGTTTGTTGCCCCGCTGTTGGAGCATTACATTGCCGTCCAGCAGCAATTGGCCTTGCGCGTATTTGAATTTTTTCTGCCATTTGGGCTGTCCGCTGGCAGGATCGAAAACCATCACTTCGCCTTTCATGGTCCACATTTCCTTGTTCGGATTTTTCTTGCGGAGCATCACTGCAAACGCCCCTTCGTCGGCCAGCGGATGAACGCGGTAGACGGGCATTCCAAAACCAATTTCCCGTCCTTTCAGCGGAGTGTTCGTCCTGAAATCAATCCCGGTTTGCAGGTCATTGAAGGTAGGCTGGATTTTAGATTGGGAAAACGTGTCGGCAACTGCGTGAAGCAGCAAAAACAGCAATAGAATTTTTTTCATGAACAGGTTATGGAACTGATAAGTGAGGTGTTTTAATTTATAAATATCGAAATTAATTTTATAAGTACTAGCAGTTACATAAGGCAGCTGTTGCGTGGATAACCAATTTTATAAATGGTGAGACACATAATAAGGTTAATGTGTAAATTAGGCTGGATTCTTTGAGAAATACCAAAACGAAAGCCTATGTGGAGTGATAAGATATTATACGGCTTAATTGCCGTGGTGTACGGCTGCCTGGTGTTGACGCATTTGTGGCCTTATGTGAGTCAGGCTTGGACAGCTTATCGGGAGGGACGGCCTGTTCGGGGTGCCCCCAGATCCGGGAAAAACAAGCTGATCGCCGGTAGCTTGGCTTTTCTGACGGGCGTATTATGGGTTTGGCAGTATTTTAGACATTAGCACTTATGGATCAGACGTAGCAAAGCCCTGCAAATGAGATATTGCAGGGCTTTGTTTTTTTTGCTGATGAAATGCTGTTTAGAGCGGTACAAACGAATTTTCGTACATCAGCGCGATAACGGTCGGATCTGAAATGTCGCTCTGAGGCGAATTGGCGAATACCGCTACCTGCACTGGGCCAAAGTCGATAAAAATCGTTTCGCAATTATAGCCGACCCCGCTTTTATAAAAATAGCTGCCATGCGTTCCGGTAAGTTTACCATCAAAACCAAGCAGTTTAGTTTTCATCAGGTTGAGCTCTGTGGAAGTAAGTATTTCGTTTTTAGCAACTTTTGAGGATAGTTTTCCGAATTGGGATGCGCTCAGATATAAGCCGGTAGCCCCACAGTCCCAACGAACGATTGGCTTGTCGATGCCCGGCTCATCCCCATTTCTGGTCGGGTAGCCCTGCGTGGACTGGCTTGGACTGATCGGCCCCGTTTGTGCCCAGGCTTGCCAGTCGATTACGGTTGGGGTTTCAAGCCCGGCAGGAACAAATACATTGTTGCGTACAATGTTGCGAAAATGATCGCCATATACCATGAAGTTGTCGGGAGTTGCATTCAATTCGTTCCATTTAGTCGCATTCCCTTGTTTTTTGAGTTCGGTTGCTTCCACATAGGGCAGAATGATTCCAAGGAGCAAATAATTGATATTGTTATTTTGCTTTGCTTTTGCGTTAAAGATAGTTTCATTAACAGGTCCTTCCACAGTCAATTTAACTTTATCCCAGTGATTCGGATAATAAATAAGGCCTGTTTTGTGTGCTAAAAGCCGTTCGAAATCCAGCTCTTTAAATTGCGGACTGGGTACCCAATCTTTGGGAAGATAATTCCAGACTTTTGTCGTAATGGATAAATTGTATTTTTTGAGAATTTTCATGGCGGCGATGGCGGTCACGTATTGTGTAGTGGTTGATATCTCTTGTTTCACCGCGGCACCGTGCAGTTGAAAGTTTCCTTCGAAATGTTTTCTGGCAAAGCCATCGCCTCCATTGGCCTGGAAAAATACTTCGCCGTTATTGTAGATTGCGTAACCGAAACCAACCTGATCTTCCAGGTAGTTTTCTATTTTGGTTGCAAATGCATTAACGTCAAGTTTGGTAGGGAGCCCCAGCTTGGCGTTATCGTTATCTCTTTCTGTTTGTGATAATTCTTCTGTCGGGATGAGTTCTTCTTTGCAAGAAGTTGTGAGCAATACTGCGGCTGCGAAAATGCCCAGGCTTATTGATTTAAAAAATGGTCGTTTCATCGCTAACTGGATTTGAGTATGGATACTTGTTTAACTTATATGACAAAGGTATAGCGAAGACAAAAGCCCATTTTTTAACAGTTTTG
Organism: uncultured Dyadobacter sp.; assembly: GCA_946481035.1. The sequence goes on from CAMLNK010000084.1 coordinate 3,685, forward strand.
TAAAAAGAATAAAAAAGTATAAATGGAGATTTGGGGGTGGGGGAGCGGGGAGATGCCGGCAGGAACCGCCGTGAAACTGCCTAATGAGATTGTTTCCGGAATGCGTCTGGCGAGTATCCTGTATGGTTCTTGAAGAAGCGGATAAAATACGAGGGGTCTTCATAACCCAGATGCCAGGCAATGTCCTTAATCTGATTGGACGTTGCCAGCAAGTATCGCTTGGCTTCCAGGATAATCTGTTCGTTGATTAGCTCGGCGGTGGTTTTACCGACCGATGCTTTGGTGATAGCATTCAGTTGATACACCGAAAGGTTTGTTAACCGGGCATATTCCGAGACGCTTTTAACCCGGGTGATGTTCGTTTCGAGCAATCTCAATAATGCTTCATAACGCTCCTGCGTGTACGTGGAACCGCCCGTTGCGGGCTTGCCCGAAACGGGGCTTTGCCGTGCGAGCTCTATCACGAAAAGTTCAAGGGTTGCTTGTATGGCCTGAATATATCCGTCTTCCTTTGCGGTATATTCTGCGAAACTGTTCGAAAGGTAGCCAATCAGCTTTTTGAAACGGCGCTCATTTACCTCGCAGTAGTTTTGGGATGTAACCTTCTTCCACAGCTGTTCGGAAACAGGATTTTGGGGCCTGTAAAACGAATTATCGAACTCCGACAGATATCCTTTACAATTTGCCGCCAACTGCAATCGGTGGACCTGCCCTGGCCGAAGGATGAAGATTGTATTCTTCTGAATTTCGTGTTTTACGAAGTCGATTTCGTGAGTCCCCTGTCCTTCTTCTATTGCAAGAATAAAATAGAAGTCGTGCTTGTGATGTTCATGCACGAGGTTTTCCCCTTTCAGCACAGCGCTGAGTTCCCTGATACTGAACCGGCCCAGGTTGTGATTCTGGTGCGTATGCGCGATATGCCTGACAGGTATCGACTTCATTATTCTCCTATATAACTCAATTTTCGTCCTATCGCCCGGCCTTTATCGGGAGCTACCTTTGCATTGATCGGAAAAAAGCGAAGAAAGTTATGACAATCAGAAATAAAATAATTGCCTCTTTAAAAATTTGGGTGGTGATCTACCCTTCTATTACGCTCTTCCTTTATTTTCTGGGTGAGCCTTTGTCGGCGTTGCCGCTCTACCAAAGGACGCTCATACTTACCATTTTACTTGTTCCCTGGATCGTTTTTGTCGGGCTCCCGGCGGTTAACAGCTTTCTTGGCCTGCTATCGGCAAGGCGTGAAAAATATCTAAATTAATATTCAATAAAAATGAAAATAGTAGTCGTAGGTGCAACGGGCACCATGGGTAATTACCTTGCAGGGGAGTTTGAAAAGGACCATGAAATCGTTCGCGTTGGTCGCAATGGCGGGGACATCCGGACGGATATTACTTCGCTCGAATCCATAGAAAATCTCTTCGACCAGGTAGGCAGTTTCGACGCGCTTATTTCTACTGCCGGGCCTTCTTATGTAGGTCCATGGAAAAGTATGACCGATAAGGAATTCAGGAAAGGCCTGGAAGGAAAGCTGATGGGCCAGATCAATTTGGTACTTGTGGGCCAGCATTATATTAATGCAAAGGGGTCGTTCACATTGATTGCCGGTGCGTTGACCACTGATCCGCAACGAAACTTCGCGAACGCCGCCGCTGCCAACGGGGCAATTGAAGCGTTTGTGAGAGCCGCCGCGATAGAACTGGAAAATGGCGTGAGGATCAATGCAGTGAGCCCAACCGTGATTGAAGATTCTCCGCAATATTTTCCCTATTTCCCGGGCGAGGTACCGGTCACGATGAGAGAACTGGAATATGGTTTTAGGAAAAGCGTATTCGGGGCTAACACCGGGCAAGTAATTACGCCACGGTAAATCTGCATCCGTTTCAAGGGCATTACCTGAGCTGGTAATGCCCTTATCCTATTTCAGATCGGCCTCGAACCTCTTTATCACCTTACGTTTTGTAAACCATTTTCCAAGAAGCATCACGCCTCCGAAGGTAACACAGCTGAGTACGATTAACAGGGGGACGGCTTTGGGGTCGATATTGTCAGATTTAAACACCAGACAGGCGGCAAGTAGCCCGATTATCGTCAGGACAATCCCGGAATAGAAATCACTTTGGGCGGTATCCCTTGCCTCTTCGTATAGGATGACTTCTTCAAAAGCTGTCGAGGCCAATGCAGCTGCCTCTGCTTCCGAAAACCCGTGCTCTTGTAGTTTGGCGACAATCTCAGGGTAATTGTAAATCTCTAAATATATTTGCCTTGCCAGTTTAAGGTTATCTTCGGTCACAACTTGTCTGTTATATAAAATTAAAAGTTCGCCGCCAGCAGAGCTAGTATCCCTTCCTGATCGGTGAATCCCGTATTACTCTGAACTAAACCCTTCCTATAAAATCAGATCGCGTATATCCTTCACAATGGACCTTTCGGTTCATACGCGAGTGTCTTTTCTGGTCCACCCTGAACGAGGCTCGAAGCACTTTTATTTTCGATCAGATTACGCTTTCACTGTCAAATTGTTTCCGTTTATTCTACGGCGCCCGTCGTTGAAAATAAGGAGCCGTGGCTCTGATCGATAGAGTCCAGTTTGTTTGATATTATGGATGAATTCGCAAATCGTGAGGCGATTGTGAAGCCGAACCGCGATGTATCGGTGAATGCCGTGTTTGTGTCGGTGAATGGGGGAAAACCGATAAAAGATTTCTGGTGGATGGGAAAGCTATTCGATAATCAGTTTTTTATTAATCTTCATGGTTTCACCCTTGATCCCGATGCTGTAAATGCCTGTCGCCACATGTTCGGGGAGAATGATCAGCTGGGAAGCAGTGCCGCCGGGGTGGTCCACTTTTTTGGTGAAGATGATTTGGCCGGCTGTATTTACGATGGTCAGTTCATAACGGCCTTTCACCATGTTAAGAAGTTCCAGGTTAAAGCTGTTCCCTGTTACAGGATTCGGGTAAAATTCGCTGGTGCCGGTCATATCCTGGTTTGCCACTTTTACGATTCTGGTAAACGTGAAGGAATGGTCCAGATCCAGCGCTTTTAACCGATAATAGTTGTTGCCCGGGAAAGGATGTTCGTCGGTGAAGCCATAATTGATCGTCCCGTCACCTCCGGTCGCTGTCACTTCACCGATCTTGATAAAAACCCGCGCATCCGCGCTCTTTTCCACCTCATATTTCCACGCGTTATCTTCCGAAACGATTTTCCACGTCAGCACCACGAATCCCTCTTTTTGGGCGGCTGTAAATTCTCTGAAAACCACCGGAAGAGGCGTGTTCAGCAATGTGAAGGTTGCATCACCGGGCGCCGGGGTAGTCGGGTCGTTGGTTGGCACACTCGCAAAATTGCTGCCGGTAACGGTGCCCTGGTTACTGATTGAAAGCGCATTGGGCGGCACCAACGGGTTGTTGATGGTTGCCTCGTAATAAATCACAATGCTGTCGCCCGGATGGATAGTGCCGACGTTGAACGGCCCCTGCGCAAGGCAAACGTTGCCGGAGAGTATTATAAAGGCGATTGCCGGAACGTAATGAAGTATACTTTGCTGTTTCATATCATTGGTGATGTTTGATATAGGATCGGCGCAATGCCGGACGTCCATCTTTTTAAGGCAAAGGGTTAGCAGGCGTCAATGCCGTACCGGCGAGCGGGCCGACGGCAGAGGCGGTTAAGCTTACAACTATATTGGCCACAGTTGCGGCAGGCGTGTTGGCATTAGCATTCCAGGTAGCTACCGCATCATCCTCGGTGCCGGCCCCGCCTTCGAGGAAACCCTGCAAAAACATGAGGGGGTTGGTCGTTCCGTCTAAATCGGACACACGAAGGCGCATCACGTTAGGTGCACCGCCTGCAAGTACCTCGTTGTTGATAATGTTGGCAAAAACCCGGGGATTGGTTTCGTCCGCGCCGGATGAACCTGCGGTGATGTTGATGGCTGCCAGCGCTGTCGGGTCGGCATCGAGCGTGTTGTCGTCCAGCGTGACATCGATCCTGGCTGTCTGGAAGCGCGCCTGCATGTCGATCGGCGTGCTATTGTTAGTGGTTCCCATCGTAATGTTGTTACTTTTGGCCTGAATGATCAGGTTCGAAGTTTCCTGCGCAACCGCACGTAAGCCGCTCCCGCCCGCGCCTGAGCCGTTTGCCGTGATGGACGGATTGTTGTTAACCCGTCCCATTACATTGGCGTCCAGGAACGAGGTAATACTGATCGCATGTCCGCCCCGGCTTTGGATAACGGGGTTGCCTATGATGTTGAAGTTGACTTCGCCATTATCATTACCGTTGATGTCGATGCCCGCACCAATGTCGGTAAAGCTGTTGATGGTGCAATTGGTAATGTCAATATTTACCCTGGAATCGTCCTCGGCTACCGCCTGAACGCCTTGTGTCCTGAGTCTCAGGAATGAACTGTTCTTGATTTTGATAGTGCTGACCGGAATCCCTGCCGCGCTGCTGAAACTCCTGAATTGAAACCCGCCTTCGCCGATGCTGTTAGCGGCTCCCCCGGATGAAACCGTTTGTGTATCACTGAAAGTCGAGCCGTCGACGGTCAGGGTAAGGTCAACGTCCGTATTTACAATGTCCAGGCTGTTAGTCTCTGAAAATTGAACACTGGAATTGGTGATCGCGCATACTCCCGACAGGTTCTGTAATTCTATGCCGCTCTCGTGCGCCTCATTTCCCGCACCGTTGATCGTACAATTGTTCATGGTAAGATTACTGACATTGAGCCCCGTGATGCCATTTTCTACCATCGTACCGCTTAAATCGATATTGTCCAGCGATACGGTACTGACGCCGCTGAGGTAAATGGCTGCATTGCAGCTGCCAATCACCAGATCGTCGCAGGCGCCGGCACCACCTCCGTCAACCGTACTATTGGCGCTTATCAGGTTCATGTTTTTCAAATTGATATTGCCCGACGAAATGAATTCCAGTCCCCGGGTGGTGATATTCTGAATAACCCCGCCCGTTCCGTCGGTTGTGCCGGTACCGGTCACAGTCAAACCGCCCGATCCCGTGCCATTCAAACTGATCCCTTTGGCGGCACCGTTGGCACTGATGCTCAGAAAGCTCAATCCGCTCGCGCCAATGGTCGCCGCATTTACGTTAAGTGCCGTGCCCGTCGTTGAACCGATCGTGTTTCCGGCTCCCGTGACATTGATCGTCCCGCCGCCGGTTGCGTTCAGTCCCATTCCGCTGGTCGTATTAATAACCAGGCCTCCACCGCTGAAAGTAATAATGCTTGTGCCGTTGGATGTGAGGGATACCGCCGCGTTGGCGCCCGTCGTGAGCGATTTACTTGCACCGCTGAAAGTGACCGCGGCAGCATTGGTATTATTGATTCGTATTCCCAGGCTGCTGCCGCTCGCGGTAAGGTTTCCGCTGAATGTAATTGCGCCGCCTGTGGTGTTTTTAATATCGGCGAGGTAAAATGTTGCCGCGCTGTGTGTCAGGTTTCCGCTGTAACTAAAAGATACTGACCCTCCATTCACATTGAACGCCGTTCCGCTGCCGGTCAATGAACCGCTGCCCGCGACAATTGCACCCGCGATGTTGTGGAGGTGAACACCATTTACGCCGCCCGCGGACGTCAGTCCCGAGAAGTTCAAGTTGACGGTAGACGTTCCCGATGCCTGCGAGAGGCTGATCGCCGCGCCACCCGTAGCGTTGATGCCGGAAGTATTGTTTGTGACGATAATCTGCCCCGCATTGTTTGACCCCAACAAACCGATGCCGTTGGACGTGGTAATGGCCCGAGCGCTGA
>CAMLNK010000085.1 GCA_946481035.1 uncultured Dyadobacter sp.
CGCAGCTGGAAAAGAGCGCCTATTCCTTCGAAAGCCGTTCAGTAACGCGTGGTATTCCCAATTCCGTGATATTTACCTACGATGCCTCCGCATCACCGACTGATTCTGTGTTTATCCAGCAATCGTGGGACAATACCAAAAGGGTTCTGGTCGATAAAAACCTTCATAAGCACACCTCGGTGTACTACGAGCCCGGCAGCTATCAGGCCAAGTTGCTGATCGGCGATCAGATCGTGCAGCAGCATAAGCTGGTAGTAGGTACAGACGGTTGGTCGGGACTGATTGACCAGCCCAAAATGCCGGTTTACCTGAAAAGAGAAGCGTTTTTACGTACGGATGGCATAGGGGTCGGCACTGAGGTCATTGAGCAGAAAAACATTGCCATGCAGCCGGAACCGCCCATGATCAAGTATTTCAATGTCGGGAATTTCGAGCCGGTGCAGCTTGCGGACTTTTCCTTTTCAACAGAAATCAAAAATGAATACAGCGAAGGTGCAGCGGCCTGCCAGCTGACATATATTTCGCTTCTTACCGATGATTCGCCCATAGTCATACCATTGTCGGCGAAAGGATGTGTTTCGGACCTTAACCTGATGAGTGTGGACGATTACGTGTCAGGGAAAAAGGCAGACTTGTCGGCACTAGGCGTTGATTTTTCGGAATGGGTGCGCGTTTCATGCGCGGCTTCGGGCGGGAAAATCCGGTATACGATAAATGGCCGGCAAGCATTTGAGTTTATTGTTCCCAGCCGGGCAATCAGGATTGTAGGTATTGCTTTTGGTTTTCGGGGGACGGGCTCTGTGCGGAAAGTGCGGCTGCAATCAGGCGGCAGACCGGTTTTTGAGGCGTTATGAAAAATCGTGGCCCCGACAATAGCCAGGGCCTGATTTAATTATGCATCAACTTGAATATTTTGACCGCTCCGTCGGTCTGCTCGAAATGGATGTAGTACATCCCAGTCGGGTATTGTTTCATGTTGATCGTAAGAGAGGGTGAAGTGACCGGCCGGGAAAGCCTCACACTCCCTGCCTGGTTGATCACGCTGATATTATTCACTTTGCTGTTACGTACCACGATATGCAGCTGGTCATCGACCGGGTTGGGATAAACTTCTGCCCATGAAAACTCGGGGAAGTTCACCTGGCGGACACGGCTGTAAGTAAAGGTACCGTCGGCGTCGACCATTTTTAACCGATAGTAGTTTAGCCCCGGTTCGGGAATGCTGTCGGCAAAAGTGTAGTTGCGGACGATATTGCTTTCAAATGCCGCCTCCACGCTCCCGAGCACGCGCCAGCTGCGGGTATCGACACTTCGCTGTACATCGAAATGTCCGCTGTTGATCTCCCCGTTGGTGCCCCATTCGAGTAATGCGGCGTCCTCGGTTTTCTGCACATCGAAATATGCCAGTTTTACGGGCAGCGGATCGGTGACGATATCGACTTTGACCCGGGCAACGTTGGAGAGTTGTCCAGCCTGGTCGGTTATTGTATAGCCGATTGTTACCTGGCCCTGGAAATCACGATCAGGTGTATACGTGAGCTGCCCGTCGGCACTTGCGGCACTGCCTGATACAGGATCTTGCGTGACTACCAGCGAAGCCGGGTTGAGCACAGCGCATTCGGATAAATCGTTTTTCAGAACATCGATCACCAGCACCGTGTTTGTCTTTCCTGTTACAATGTCATCGACCGCCAAAGGTTTATGGTGTCTGACTACGATATAAACCGACTCCCCGGACTCGCAGCCATCGGCATTCACGGCTACTGCTTTATAGGTGCCTTCGTTATGCACGAGCAACTCGGAAGCCGAGCTGCCCGTGATTACCTGATTGTCCTGAAACCACTCATAGCGCGCAGCGCCGGTAGATTCCGCCTTAATCCGCAATGTGGCATCTTTACACATGAATACTTCCCTGACCTGGCTTTGCGCGGAGGCCCAGCCGGATACGAGAAGCATCCATATCAAAACATAGTAGCGCATGACTGCCCGGTTTCGCTCTTGTTGGTTGCCCAAATCAGTTGAGAGTAATAGCGGGGACAGTCGGTACCGGCAGGTTATGCAGGATTTCTTTAGTTCCACCGATCACCGAACCGGCCAGTTTGGAAGCAGTTGGAATAAAATCGCCTGTGGAAGGAAGTATATAATTGACAAGGGCGCTGTATGTGGCCGCTTCCGTAACATTCAGGGTCGAGCCAGTTTGCCCGCTAATCACCGATGCGCCCTTGCTCCACACGAATGGTGAGACAGTTACACCATATGTATCGAGGCCGGTAGTGGCAGATACGGTTGCCGACAAGGTGGCCGCGACCGTCTTGTCCGTACAGAAATTCTCTTTATCGGCCGTTATGCTTACTGTTAATTTTGGAAGTACGATAACAGTGTGTTCTACAACATTGGACAAGCAACCATCGAGCACCTCAATGACGCCGAGCGTGATTTTGTGGATGCTCGGCGAGGTTACGGCGTCTGAGAAAGTGTGAGTGAGTACTCCGCCGCTGGCCTGATCGAGCGTTTCAATTACCTGGCCCGCACCGGGGTCGAGCGTCCAGAGATATTGGTAGAAAGGGGTGCCCGCATCGGGCGATAGCGAAAAGGACTGCCCGTTGACAACATAGTAAGTTCCGGCTTTGGAAACTTGTGAGAAGCAAGAGAAGAACACGACAGCACAGAGGGTGGTCAATAGTTTTTTCATGATTGAAATAGTAAAAATGAACAGTTATAAAGGAGAGGTTAATTTCAAAATGATCACGGGGTGAGTGCTATGCCGGGGGAAACCGGTGGGCTCGACACGGTGATGTCTACTTTCTTACGTGGCGAGGCAATGCAGCCGGACCCCGACTTGGTTGTCTCCACATAGTAGGATGCGGTGCCGGGCGTGTTTAGTCCGGTGGCCGTCCAGTTTTGTGTGGTCGATACCGGGGAGGTGCCGTGCGCGGTGGTGTACCACGTGTATGAAAAGCTCCCGATCCCCGAGATACCTAACTGCTGTGCTAGGGCCGACAATGCCACCGTACCTACGTTGCTGCACGCATTGGGGGCGGTAGCTGTGGGAATGTCCGGTGAACGCCGCACGTCATGAATATTAAGGCCGTTACTACCGAGCCCCACGCCGAGTGCGCCGATATTGAGATCAAGCTCAACGCGGTCGAAAATCACCGAATTGCCGCCCGCGTCCTTGGGGGCAAAATAGAATGCCACCTGGTTATTAGCCCCGCCCAAAAGCCCAAGCAGATCCGCATCAAGCAGCGCATTGATAAGTGTGGAAGTTCCGACCGGCGTGCTGCCGTTGTAGGCCTGCAAGGTAATACCCGAAGCCAGATTCACGGCCAGAAACGATCCGCTTTGCGATAGGATTACCCGCACCGCGTCGGCATTGTTGGATATGCCGTTGAAAAAGAATATCTGTTTGATATGCCCGCTCAGCAAGGTAACACCTGTCGAGACAAACGAGGATTTGGAATTAAGGTCATTGTCAACCGCATTTCCTGCATTCAGAACATCGAAATTCCCCAGTGTAAGACCGGAATAGTCTTTACTGGAAACGTTGGGACTGCCGCAATCGGCCACATTAAAAGGATAGGGGTTGGATGTATTGGTTGCCCCCGGCCCGTAGAATGCGTAGTAGACTTGTAAAGTATTAGTACCCAATGCAACCGGCGAGGATAGGTTGGTTCGAACGTACTTGAATGTATTGGTCGGTGTAATGGCGAGAAAAACAGATCCGTCCGGGGTGTAATAAGTTTTGTAGTTAGTGGATTGGACACTTACTTGAGTGCCATTTTTGTCATGGGCCGTCAGCTCTACACTTCCGCCCAGCAAAGCACCGGTATTGTTATTAGTGCGTACATATACGGTTACGGGAGCTCCTACACTGCTGGTAACCTCTGCCGGAAATTCAAGCTGGATCCAGGCCGTGGAAGTACCTAATGTGCTCGTGGCGGTGAGCAGTGCGTAGTTATTGTTAGGTTTGATATTCCCGGCAGTGTTTCGGGCATTGTCGGGATTGGCCACCGAATAGCTGCCGGTGAGGCCTCCGCCGGCGGCACTACCTCCGTTGGTTTGCTTGTCGGGATACACTGCATTGGAAGGTTGAGCAAATAGCATAGATCTTCCGCAGCAGGCCAGAGCCAGCAGCAGTTTTAAGTAAAATTTTAGCAAAGGATGAAGAAGGTTTACCGTTTAAAATTATTACTACAAAGTAGGAAGCGGAATTGTGACATGCAAATTATTTTTATAATTATTTGTATAATAAAAGGAGGGTTTGTCCGTAAAGCTTTGTTTGGCGATTAATTAGGTGAAAGAAAATACAAATTCATTAACTTCGGCGCTTTCAACAGATTTAGCTCCTTCTAGTGAACAACGATCTTTTCAGCCTGCGAACCGTGAATGTGCTGCGCTACCTGACCCCACTCCGGGAAGGCGGTTCTCTGCCTGCCATTGCTGAGGCCGACGATGATTTCCTTTATGTATTGAAATTCAGGGGCGCCGGGCAGGGCACCAAAGCATTGATTTCCGAGCTGATAGGCGGGGAGCTTGCCCGTTTTCTGGGGCTTAAAGTGCCTGAGATCGTATTTGCTAACCTCGATGAAGGTTTCGGCAGGACCGAGCCCGATGAAGAGATACAGGATTTACTTAAAGCGAGCACTGGTCTGAATCTGGCCATACATTACCTGTCGGGCGCCATTACATTTGACCCGGTTGTAACAAAAGTCGAGCCCCGGCTTGCTTCTGAGATTGTGTGGCTCGATAGCTTTCTGACCAATGTCGACCGCACGGCCCGGAATACCAACATGCTAATGTGGCATAAGGAGCTGTGGCTGATCGACCACGGCGCAGCGCTGTACTTCCACCATTCATGGCAAAATTGGGAAGAGCAGGCGCAGAGGCCATTTGTACAGATAAAGGACCACGTGCTGCTAAGAAGTGCCTCGATGCTGGAAGAGGTTAATACTGAATTCAGCGAAAGGTTAGCCGGCGGCATTATTCCGGCCGTCGTTTCCCGTATCCCCGACGATTGGCTGCTGAGGGATTCTCCATTTGAGTCTGCCGAAGAACACCGGCAGGCCTACGTTTCATATTTGCAGGCCCGCCTGTCAGCGTCGGAAATCTTTGTGAAAGGAGCTCGGGATGCCAGATAGATTTTTATACGAGTATGCGGTTCTGCGCATCGTGCCGCGTGTGGAGCGTGAGGAGTTCATCAATGTGGGCGTCGTGCTGTATTGCCCTTCGCGTAGCTTTCTTGCATGTATTTCTGAAATTGACCGGGATCGCCTGAGCGCCTTCTCGCGTGAGACCGATCTGAGCGAAATCGAAGACTACCTCAATGCATTCAGGCAAATTTGCGAAGGTAACCGGCAATGCGGAAGCCCTATCGCTGCTTTGCCCGCCGCATCGCGCTTCCGGTGGCTTACGGCCACGCGCAGCACCGTTTTGCAGACGTCAAAAGTCCATCCGGGCTTTTGTACAGATCCGGCAGAGACATTGAACCGGTTGTTCGCGCAGCAGGTAAAATAGCCTATCATTTCAGTTTGAGAAATTGCTGGACCAGTTCCTTTTTACGGCGTGAAATCTCGATCCGCGAACCGTCCGATAGCAGCAGAAACTGGTTATTGTGCGTGACCTGTTTGATATACTTCGGGTTCACGAGGTGTGATTTGTGCGTACGTATGAAATTGAACTCCCCCAGCATCTCATCGAAATGTTTCAGGGTTTTGCTCGCCAGAAAAGGCCTTTTTCCGATGAGGTGAATGGCTGTGTAGTTTTTGTCGGCTTCCAGTCGGAGAATTTCATCAAGTGTAAAAAAGAATACCCCCTCACTGGAAGGCACCGCCAGCCGGAATTCCCTGATATTCTTCTTCTCGATATTGTGGACGAGGTTATCGTACAGCTGCTGCGTTTCCTGTTTTGGCTTGCCCTTTACTTTTTCGACATGACGATCAATGGCCGATTGCAGCTCTTCCGGGTCAACCGGTTTGAGAAGGTAATCCAATGCGCTGAACCGGATTGCCTGAATCGCGTACTGATTGAAGGCGGTGGTAAATACAATACCGTAAGGCGGATTTTTGCGGGTAAGCAGGAACTCGAACCCATTCTGGTGCGGCATTTCGACGTCGAGAAAAACAATGTCAGGCTGGAAGCCATCCAACACTTTCAGGGCTTCTTCTACCGATTCTGCATGCCGGACGTCGACTTCCTGCGAAACCGAATTGTTCAGGTAATGATTCAGAACATTGCGTGCTTTCTGTTCGTCATCAATGATTAGTGTTTTGAGCATAAGTTCGGGGATATTATTGTGTGAAATGGGGGTATCTATGGTGTAAAATCAGGCGTTGTCCAGTGCGGTCGAGAGCTCGATCACGATCATTGTGCCCATGGCGATTTCGTTGGTGTCATATTTATCGACGATTTCAACCGAAGCGTGCTGGCCTTGCCGGTCGATCAGCGTGAGACGGTCTTTGGCAATTTGCAGCCCCTTAGACTTATGTCGTTTGGTAGTTGCGTTACGCTCCCTGATTTCAAAGGATTTCTTACGTCCGATACCATTGTCCTCGATCGTGCATTGAAAGATATCCTCGTCAATGCGATCGAACGAAATTTTCAATTCGCGGTAGCCGTCTTTATGCATCAGCCCGTGCCATATCGCATTTTCGACGTACGGTTGCAGGAGCATCGACGGTAGCAGGATGTCGTCAGCTTCGAGGTCGTCGTCAATGTCGATACGGTACACAAAGCTCTGTTCGAACCGCATTTGTTCGAGTTCGAGATATAGTTCCAGCACATTTTTTCTTCTTCGATCGTCACCAGGTTCCGGTCCGAATTATTAAGCACCATCCGGAAGAGCTTCGAAAACTTGTTGAGATATTTGCTCGCCTCGCCATATTTCTGCGTGACAATGCATTCCTGGATGCTATTCAGGCAGTTGAAAACGAAATGCGGGTTCATTTGCGCCCGCAACGCCATTAACTGGCTTTCCGCAAGCATCCGGTTGATTTCCAGTAGCATAATTTCCTTTTTGGCCGCCTCCTCTTCCGCCTCCTCTTCCGCCTGCGCTTCGGCAATTTTGTTGGCATTAATGGAGGCGATCGTCACCAGCGTGCGCGCCTGCTCCTCAGTGAAGAAGTTTTTCTTCGTATTCTCCGAGTCCAGGACGCCGATCAGTTTTCCTTCGTGAAGGATGGGTACCGCGATTTCAGAGAATTTGTTGGCATCCTGCCGAATGTAGCGGCTATCCAGTGAAGTATCGGGGATGATCAGTGTCTTCTTAATTTTGGCAGCCACCCCGACAATCCCCTCGCCGAGTTCGAGCTCCAATGGATCTATAATTTCATTCTCATTCAGCTCCTTTGAACCATAGGCAGCTTTCTGAACCAGTTTTTGTTTAACCTCATCCCAAAGAAATACGGTACAATCCTCAAAATGCAACTGCGCAGTGCAGCTGCGGACGATATCCCAGCAGATTTCATTAACCGAGTTTTCACCATAGACGGAATTTACAAAGTACTCGATCGTTTTGGCAAGCTCTCTCTTATGTTTTCGGTTCAGATAACCATTGTAAGTAAGGTAAAGGAACGCTCCTGACACACAGCCAACTAAGAGAAAGAACCACCAGCTTTGCCACCAATAGGGCATGATCCTGATTTTTAGTGTTGTGATCTGATTCATCCATCGCTCATGTTCATCCGTACTACGGACTTTGAAGACATAGTCACCCGCCGGGAGGCTGTTGTAGCTCACAGTCATATTCCTCCCTGCATTGACCCAGTCCTCATCGATCCCTTCCAGTTGATAGCTGTATTGCAGGGACGGGATGTCACGGTGGTAGAGTGAGACGTATTGGAATGTCACGAAGTCCTGATCGGGCTTCAGCTCAATTCCTGAATAGAGAAAATCTGATACTTCTTTACCGAAAACCCTGAACGAGGTTATCAGTGGCGCTTGTTTTACAGGCACGGAGGAAAATTTGGAAGGATCTATCTCGACAATGTGGTCCAACATCACAGCATATATTTTGCTTTGATACGCACTGATGTGAAACCAATAATCTTGTAGTGTTTTACCTAAGTTTATTTTAACGCGTGTCACCTCCTGACTCCCGGGAAATGTGTAAAACAAACCATTCGCACTACCGCCCCAAAGGGCCCCACGCGAATCCAGAGCCAGGCTCACGGAAAGGGCAAAGGAAAAATCCAGGTTGTAGTTAAGGCTGTCAAGAATCTTGCCTTCGAGGTCCATTTTATAGACGCCTCGATTTAAAATGGATATCCATATATTGCCGCTTTTGTCCGCAATGATTTTGCCTGGATTGAAATGGCCGGGATTACGTATGTTAATCAATGAAAACTGCTCATTGTCGAGCGCAAATTTTAACAGCCCGACGCCGTGCATCGCGAAAATGAGGTCGCCATTTGCAAGTTCGGTGAAACTTGATACTTGTGTGTACTTAAAACGTCCACTCTCAGGGTCGGTTCCATCAAAACGTTGGCATAGTCTGGTCTTCGGGTCAAAACGATAAATACCGTCGCGTTCAATGTGAAACCATATCCTGCCTTTTCGATCCGCAAAAATTAAATTGGTTTTCTTTCCGCGAACGCTGCTGTTGATCTCCTTCAATTGCTCCATCCCCGGGCCTCCGTCGGGAAGGAAAAAGACCCCTGACGTACCGCATGCCCACCAGTCCCGCCCGGCTTTGGCGGTCATGAAAAACTCGTTGTTAAGTAAATTGTCATTGCTGACGATATGCCTCTGATATCCTGGCCGCCCCTTTACCAGACGAATCAATCCGTCTGGCTTTGAAACAAAAATGACAGAGTCCGACACGGAAATATGGGTTGCCTGGGCAAATCCTGTCTCAAGAAAAAAAGGAAAATTCGGAAGCCGGTAAATATTTTGAAATGGGGAGTTGACCGGTAACTTGCTCACGCCGTTGAGGGTCGCGAACCAGAGGTTGCCCTCTGAGTCCTCCGTTACGTCGTAAAATCGTCGGTATGCAATCGAGTAGGGAGCGTCCTGGCTGTACGGGATCGGTATGATTGGTTTGTCAGGTTCCTTAAAGTACTCGGCATAGTTCAAATGAGATGTCCACAGTCTGTCATGTTTATCGATAAATATCAGATTGCTGGCTGTCTCTTTTTTCTTTCCCTGAACTTCCGTGTACCCGGTTACGCGTTTCCGTTGGAAATCAATGTAGCCGATCGGGAAATCGGTGTGTGATGAATACCATATATTGTCGCGAGAGTCGAGTGCGATAGCCGTGACGTTCCTTTTCGTCAGCAGCGGCGCGTAAAAAGGGCAATTGGTACTGTCATAAATCATGTTCTTCCGGCAATCGATAAAGAAGCACTGTTTCCCGCCCACCCAAAAGCCACTTCTAAGCGAGTCCCAGGAGAAGGTGCCTCCATTGAAAAGGTGGGGCTC
>CAMLNK010000086.1 GCA_946481035.1 uncultured Dyadobacter sp.
GCAAGCATTGTCGCAAATTCACTTTTGGACAGTCCGCCGAACTTCGACGCGTCATATTTGAATATATAAATGTGGTAGCCATGCAGCGTAATAGTCTCGTTGCGCTGCAAAGGGGTTACCCCTTCTATTTTCCCCAACAATTTACTCAAATACAACCCATTATCATTTCTGCGCCGGGTTTGCGCTTCGAGCCTTTTCAATTGCTCCGACAACAGTACGGCCTGTATTTGGGTAATGCGGTAATTGCACCCCGGATTGTAATGCTCATACCACTGCCCGCCCTCGATCCGGCCCACATTGCGCAGGGAATGCATCATCGCGTACAAGTCATCGTCGTCGGTGATCACAATACCGCCTTCGCCGGAGGTCAGGTTTTTGGAAGATTGGAAACTGAAACTTCCCACGTGGCCGATCGAGCCTAGCTTTTTGCCTCTGTACTCGGCCCCGTGCCCGTGCGCGGCATCTTCGATTACTTTCAGATTGTGACGCTGCGCAATGTCCATAATCGCGTCCATATCGCACGCCAACCCCCCGAAATGCACCGGAATAATCACTTTCGTCCGTGGCGTGATCGCCGCTTCAATGGCCGCCGGACTGATATTGTAGGTTTCGGGATCGATATCCACAAAAACAGGCACGCAATTGCATTCGATCACCGACGAGGCGGTGGTAATGAAAGTATAAGGCGGTACAATCACCTCGTCACCGGGTTTCACGCCGCAAGCCATCAGCGCCAGCCGGAGCGATACCGAGCCATTCACGCATGTAATTGCATATTTGCTCCCACAATAATCCGCAAACGCCCGTTCAAAACGCTCCACCTCATCGCCGCAATCGGGATTACCCCATTTACCGCCGGCAACGATCGCCGAAACGGCGTTCACCTCATTATCATCGTAAATGGGCCATGGAAATGTCTTTTCAATGGTTTTAGGACCGCCGTGGATTGCGAGTTGTGCATTTTTGCTGCTCATGGGTATGGTATTCCGGTAATATAGTGGCAATGTTTAACGGAAATACTATCGCAAATGGGAATCGGGCTATTTTCTATAAGCCGGTTGAGGGATTATAGTCTTTTTAGACGACAATCCAGTATTTATCCCACAAACCCTTAGTCGCATTCCGTTCATGAATAACAGACAACTACTTTACGCCCTGCTTGTTGCGGGCATTTCATTGGGCACGGCCTGGGCCATTCGCGGCCAGTTCGGTCACGAGCAAGGCGCGGCGTGGGCCGGCGGTATCGGCGGACTGAGTATCGTTCTCATCGCCAAACGAAAAGACTGGTATGCCAAAGCATTCCAACTCGCATTAGCTTCGGCCGCCGGCTGGGGCATAGGCGGTATCATCAGTTACGGAAAAGTGGTCGGCTTTGCGCGCGGGCTCGAATTCGGGAACGTCTACTACGGATTTCTGATGCTCGGCATTATCGGCGGGCTGTTCGGTCTGATCGGCGGTGGATTATTCGGTCTAACGCTCGCCTCTTCCCGCGAAAAACCGGTACAATGGTCGCAGCTGATCACCGAAATGACCGCGGGCGCCATCCTATTCTATTATCTGCTGATTGAACAGCTCGGCTGGCTCATGACCCCACCGCGCTCGGAAGCCTGGGCTGCCTGCTTCGGCATGACCGTCGCGCTGTTCTGGTATATGATTCGTTACAAGCAGCATTCGGCCATGCGACTGGCCATTTTTGCAGGGCTGGGCGGCGGATTCGGGTTCGCATTCGGCAACTTTCTACAAGTAATGGGAAACGTTTCAGGCATTCATTTCAATTTCTGGAATGTAATGGAATATTCGATCGGCTTTTTCGGCGGTGTGGGAATGGCTTACGGCACCTTCACTTCCGAATGGGAAACGACCGACACACAAGCATCGCGCTCCCGCCTGCTCGCACCGATTGTGATCCTGACGCTCGTCATTCCATTCGTAGTCTGGGACCAGTCGTTCAAAACGGAAAGGTTGGTCGACACGATCCGGGGCTTCGATCCCCTTGCAGATGCGGCCGGTATTACCGTTTATGTGCAATGGATTGCCTTGCTGCTGGTACTTGCATTTGGGGCCTATACCGTGTTCAAATACTATATTCAGGAAAAAGCGCCGTTTTCGGAGCTCAGATACGAAGGAATACAGCTGTTTTTCTTTCTTAACCTAGGTTTGTACACGATTTACAGCATCCTCATCACCTGCGCGTTCATGAGCCTGTACCGCATCGAGCAGTACCTCTACATCGTGAATGTAGCCGTATTGGGTTTCCTCGTGAAAAAGACCCAAGCCTCCTTTTCGGATCGCGGGCTCAACATCAGCCGCTGGGCCATCAACTTCGCATTCATCATCGCCATTTTCGCCATTCTCACGGCTGTCGCCATTAGTACACACGGCGAGTTGAATGGGGCTAACAGGCGGTTTGAGTGATTGTAACGATTGAAACTGTAAAAGCCATTCCGAAATCATCGGAATGGCTTTTACTTTCTAACGGTGCAACCCGAGCTCCTTCAAAACGCGGATCATTTTCTCCGGCTCGTCGGTCTGGATGATATTGGCACCGTGTTTTGTGAGGTCTTTCAATGTTTCACGCGCATTACCTTTCCTGATTTGCTCATCCGGAACACCTAATGCATTGATCCAGATTCTCGCGCCTTTGCTCCTGATCAAACTCGTGACCTCCGGGGTGTAGAATTTCGAATCAATGTGGATGACTTCCGGTTTGAATCGGGTTAATGCGGAATCGGCCATGGCTTGTGAATAGGCCCGCGGCATGAGCATATACTTTTTAGAAGAGGCATCGACTTTGGAGAGTATTTCATAGTCACTATCGAAGAAGAACACAAAATCTTCGCCACCCACTTCTTTCACCACTTCAATTACTTTATCGATTTGCTCGGTTTTAAGGTCGAGATCGACCAGTATATTACCTTTTGCAATTTGCAGGGCTTCTTCCAATGTCGGAATCGTTTCTTCGGTCACTTTGCCGTTGGAAACGAGCCGTAATTTCCGGAGCGCCTCGAAAGTTTGTGTTTCAAGGTCGCCCTTGCCCGTTGTGGTTCTGTCAACCTTCCCGTCGTGCATGAGCATCGGAATGCCGTCTTTGCTCACTTTTACATCAATTTCCACAATATCAACTCCCAATCTGATCGCTTCCTTTATTGCGGGCAGCGAGTTTTCCGGCAATTGGTGATGCACCGCGCGGTGCGATGCAACCAGCACATTTTTAGAAGTTGGGTCCAGAAATTCCTTCCTGATCGGCTTTACTTGCGCGTGGGTTTCAAAAACAGCAAACAATAATAGAATAGCGGGTAATGTAATGCGGGTCATTCTGATCGAAATTATTAAATACTACTTTGTAATCGTCAGCTCGTCCTTTACTTCGCCGGCCGGGTTATAACATTTGTAATACAGCGTATTTCCCTTGATGGACACATGCTGGTAAAGCGGGCCGTCCTTATACCTTACCACGGCGTAATCCTCTTTCGGCCAGCGCTCCTGCTTGCCGGGAATGCTGATAGACATCAGGTAAATAGTCCCTTTCGCCGGGCTGGTCACTTCTTTGTCATTAAACATCGGTTTCGTGCGCAGGTAGTAATGCATATGCCCGCTCATGACCATATCCACATGGTATTTGTCAAAAAGCGTACACCATTCACGCTTGATCTCGTCATAAGGCTCTTCAAAATTGTAAGGCGGGAAATGGAACATCGCGAACTTCCATTTCGCTTTCGAATTTCTGAGCTGATTTTCAATCCAGGCCGTTTGCTCGGGGACAGAAAGCGTGGCGTCAATCATCAGAAACAATGCGTCCTGGTAATTGAATGCGTAAGTCATTTCGGAAGGCTGACCGGCCGGACCATTTTCGGGCAGGCTGAACATCTCCTTGTACATCCATGCGCCCAGGCCGTCCTGGCTATCGTGGTTACCGGGCACGGGCATCAGCGGCCGCGTGCTGAACGTCGGTCCGGCGTGTGCCCAGAGCTGGTCCCAATCGTCGCGGTGCAGGCCGGTAGTCACCAGGTCGCCGGCGATCGAGAAGAAGGCGGTTTCAGGGTGTCTTTTGATCGATTTCTGCGCCATATCGCCCCAGATAGGCGAGTAATGCGTATCACCGAACCAGATGAACGAGAAGTCTTTTACGCGGTCGGAGGCAGTTTTGAACGAAGCTGCCGCCGACCATTGCGATGGCCCCGTACCGATCGAATAGTAGTACAACGAGCCGGGGCTCAGCCCTTTAAGCTGCGCGGTGAAGCGGTTCACGAACCGGTCGTTCTGCAACAGCCTGTCTTCCATGTTG
Source organism: uncultured Dyadobacter sp. (assembly GCA_946481035.1). The sequence continues at coordinate 4,286 of CAMLNK010000086.1, forward strand.
AATGCGGAGGCATCCGTAAAAAGCGTATCGCGCGCCCCGGGTTTCCAGTATTTCACCTTGCTTCTGAGCACCTTCGGGCTGGTGCGCCATTGAACGTTCGCCGTCGTGGCCGGGTCGCCGCTCCATGTCATCACCACCTGATCGGGCTTTTCGGAAGAGGGCGTCGAGGTACGTCTGAATGCATTCACCAGGTGCGCCTCACGTGCGCGTCCCCGCACGGTCGTGAAAAGCGTCTGGCCTTTCAGTTCGTCGGGGACTTCGGTTAATACCAGGCTGTCCCAGTCATGGTAGGTAAATGCCCCTTTCTGCATCGTACTCAATGCATATTGTGCGGGAACGACATTCGAAACAGTCAATTTCTCAGCTTTGTCGAGTGGCGCCACACTGATGAAATACACCGGGCGATCTTTGTCAAAACCATTTATGCCCAGGCATACCTGCCCTTTTTTGAAATCCTTTTGCCACACTTCATAAGTATACTCCTCATTTTTGACGCGCATTTCCGTTTTCCTGAAACCACTTTTTTGAAGCCAAAAAGGCACCACAGCCTGGGCGGTATTCCGCATGAGCGACACCCTCACCGGCACATTCACCTCAAAGGTCCAGTACCGCGTTGCTAACGTTTCCTTGTCGCGGTCACTGAGAACGCTCAGGATATACGCATCCGAAATGGTGTCGAGCTGAGCCGGGGTAAGGGTCGCATACAACCTCGTTACCGTACGATCGATCACCTCCTTCACCGTCCGCTCCGGCTGCTCGCCGCTTAGCACGTAAAAGGACATCCAAACCGGGCATAGCAAGGCCCACCAGCGCATTCTTTTGTTTTTGATCATGGCTATTTCAAGTTTCCCGTCAGGTATAGATACATCTATTTCAGGGATTTACAGAACCGATTTATTATCCGTTAAAAACACCCTCGTACTCTCGGTATACAGGTTACCCTGAGGAGTTTTGTATTTCAAATCCACATAAAAAGCCCGGAATCCGCTTGCCGGTAACTCCGCGGTCACTTTCACGCTGGATTTTTGGCTAATTTTCAAACTTTGGGCTGTCCAGGTATCATTCCGCAAGTCCTGGTCGGGCGAGTTGGCCGACCACAGGATCACGTCCACCAACGCATCGGGCGTTGCCTTAATGTCCAGGTTCACTTTCCGGTTAGCTACCGATTGGCTCCATTTGCATTCGGTATAAGGCCGTTTGTTAATCGTCGCACCGAAGAATGCGCTCAGCGCTTCCATTGCCTGCTTGCCGTCGCCGAGGTCGTGTCCGGCATTGGGCACGTAATGCAGCATGTTTTTGCCGGGAATCTTGTCGAGGTAGTTTTTGATATTATCCACCACCCAGTATTCATCGTTCGTGCCCATGAAAATCATCTTGGGCATCGTCAGCTTGGCGCGGTAGGAATAGGGATCGATCATCGCCGTAATGGCCTGCCCGTCGGCCGAGCCGGTCGACTGCGGAATGCCCAATTTCACATAATCTTCGATCTGAATGCTGTAATCGCCCCAGGATTTGATCTGATAATCCAAACTTACCGGCATATTCAGCACATCGATCACCATCGGGGCGATGGCCTCCACGCGCTTGTCGCTCGCGCCTGTGAGCCAGGTGGTCCAGCCGCGCTTGGACGCGCCCGTCACCACGAAGCTGTTGACGGTATGCTTCAATTCCTTTTGCGCAAACTGCTGCACCGCATCCATTGCCTTCACCGCGCTTTTGACCATCGGGAAGAGCAGCGGCCAGGTATAATCCTTGTCCTTTTTGAAGTTGTGTAAAGTGTACGAAATCAATGCATCCTCCGTCAAATCACCGAAAAACGGCTGGTTGGGTGTCTGTTTCAGCAACGCTACTATCGCCTGGTTCGTGGTAGCAACTGCGCCCAGTGACGCGTACATTTTTTCGTCCTTTTTGCTGTTCCAATTGGGCTGCCCGTTGGCATTGGAACCGCCTGTGATGAAAAGCAATGCATCGTCGTGCCGGTTTTCCTTCGGTACGATCACCGTCATCTGGTGCGTCCAGGTAAACTCCCGCCATGTCTGAGAGGTCAGCAGGATCTGGTAAAACGTCAGATCATCGCGCTTGAATGTCTCTTTCAGTTCCCATTTAAAAGTTTTATCACCATTGTTAAGATAACTTTCGAGGGCGTTTTCAGGCGTCACTTTTTGGGCATTCGCAAAAACGATGGCCACGATTGCCAGCAACATGGACGAAACGGATCTGACGGCTATTTTCAAAAACATGATCACTCGGTTTTGGTTTGAAGAATCGGTTTACTTGCCTGCTGTGGCCGGCTTAGACGCGGCTGGCGCAGGGCTGTCTTTTACTAATTTCAATGCCTGTTCGATGTAAATCTCGCCTGTCATTTCGCCCAGGCTCGTGCGGCTCACATAGTCATACCTTTTAAAACTGTTGAAATCGACCTTCGTAAGCATATAGCCGAAGGCATCGTTGGTGAGCCCGAAAAGGAACGGTTGTTTGGTATTCATATGCCTTTTGACATAATACCCGATATTGGGCAATGCCTCGCCCGGCACCGTCAGCACCTGGGCGGTACCGATATTGAGCAGGTTGAGCTGCGTTACAATGCGGTTATCGCCGGCCATTTCATTTTTTATAGGTGATTTTTGAAGGATAAAACGCATGATCTCCGAATCCACCGGGAACTCAATCCTGCGGGAAACGCAATAAACATCCGGGTTTTCCTGCACGGCGGCATCTTTCACGATCCGCAATGCCTCGTCGGCGAGCAACTCGCCTATCCTTTTGCATTCATTCCAATCGTTGGCTTCCTTTCCGTTTTCGATACGGTTGTCGGCTGTTACCATGCCGCCTTGTGCACCGTTCATGAAAATGGCAGTCCCACCGCCCTGCGATTCGATGCGGTCGTATAGCGGCCCGCAGAGGTCCGGGCTCAGAATGCCCCTGCCTGACCCGATCACCTCGGGGTGTATCGCATAGTTCACCAGCGTTGCAATGGGCTTACCCTTACCGGCTCCGGAAGTAGCCACTGCCTGAATCACGCCGCAGCGCGGGTCGTAAAGCTGATCTGCGTAATAGTTGTAAGCGATCTTGCCCTTTGCATCACCTACCGCGATTTTCAGCGAAGCATCTTCCAGCTTCCCTACCGCTTCGTTCACCGCGTCGGCGATTTGCTGCACGCAGCGGTCGAGGTAGGCCATGTCGGCAAACGACTCGCCTTTTTCATTCGGAAAACCATAGGCATCGGGCCCGCTATGCGTATGCGTAGCGCCTATGAGCACGTTCTCCGGCGCGATCCCCTTGATCAGCTTTCGCGATTTGTTCCCCAAAGCGGCCGGCCAACCGAGGTTATCCACATTCACAATAGCGATCCGGGTCCCACCCTTTTCCATTACAAATGCCCTCGCATACAGCTCGCCGTTCTTCTGCGTCGCTTTTTTGGGTGTGCCAATGCCCCCCGAAACAGGCAACAGCGGATCGGGCGTGATTACCCGCACAGCCGCCGCAGCCCTGAAATGCTGCCCGACTGCGATCTGGCTCATATACAGACAGAAACAGCAAAAGAAAATCGCCCTGGCTTTCATGTTGGAATGGGGTTTACCTATCAAAACTAAACCGGAACTGAGGGATGATCCCGACAGTCCCGGTTTTAAATACTCACCTTAAAACAAATATGACTACCACGGCTTGCCGGTTCCTTGCAAAAGCCATTGTTTAGACCACGGGCTGTTACCATTATCGGCCTGCGAATAGCCGGTCACTTCCAGCTTGCTCACCGCCGCGTCCGCGTTCGTTTTGTTGATACGCATTTCATCCTGCATGTAGTAGAAGCGGAGGGGCAAAACCTCCCGCTTAGCCGCAGGACCGGCTTTCAATGCAGGCAGGCCGGTGCGGCGGAAATCGAACCAGGCTTCGGTAGCGGCCGTCCAGCTGGCGATCCATTTCTGCTCGATCACCTGTTTCAATGTATTGTCGAAAGCCACGCCCGGCATAGCAATGTAAGCGGCATATTTGTCGCCTACCGTCCAGGTTTCCATCGATGCCTTCACGCCTGCTTCGTAGCGGTCTTTCGCAACACCTGCGGCCCAGCCTTTCAGAGCGGCCTCGGCGAGGATGAAGTTCACTTCCGCAGCCGAAATAAGCCGTGCGCGCAGCAGCGGGCCTTTTGCGGCTTTGTAAATGCTGCTCAGGAAGGATACGTGCGGGTTAAACGACGTCTGGCCCGGTGTCGGGTTCAGGTTATAAGCCGATGGCAATGCGGAAAAGCTCGGCGGCAGCCCCACGTATTCCGGATCGGTATCGACTTGTGTATTCTTCACTTTATCCGGCGAAAGAATGCGCTTACCATCCACGATTTTGTCGGTCCCGGCCGGTTGTGTCGGGTCTACAACCAACGGAATTTCCACCTTATTGGCCCAGATGCCCAGACGCGGATCTTTCAGTGTCTGTAATCTTTCCACCAATGTCGCGCACATTTTAATGCGGCGATAGTTGCTTCCGCTGGCGTCGGTCACAGTGTTGGCCGGCCACGAATCGGCCTCGCTATTGCCCGGGAAGCCCATGGTAGCGTCGTCTGCGCTGGAAGTGATAATAGGATACTGCGCTGCATTGGCCACAATTTTCTCGATACCCGCCTTGGCTACATCCGGCTGTTTGGCCGAAATGCGCATATAATAGCGCAGTAGCAGCGAATTGGCCATTTTACGCCATTTGGCAGGATCACCACCGTAATAGACATCCACATTATCCACTATACCTTCATAATCGGCCTTCGATTTGGAAAGCAATGTATTCGCCTTTTCCAGGTCGGCAATAATTCCGGCATAAATCACATCCTGGCTATCGAATGTCGGCAGGATGTCGGCTACGGCACCTGCCTCGCCTTTCAATGCATTGGTATACGGCGCATCGCCCCAGAGGTCCGTAATGAGCCCGAACATGAACGATTTCATCACCAGCGACACGCCCTGGTGGAACTCGAAATTTGTTTCCACTGCGCGTTTGTAGACCAGGTCGTTGTTGCGCAGCACGTCGTAATAGCCGTTCCAGCTCTGGTCGCCGCCCCAGTCGTAATCGTTGTGCCCGCTCGACCATGCGTCTTTCTGCGTATGCTGTACCACGCCCGCGATGTCCTGATAACCGAGG
>CAMLNK010000087.1 GCA_946481035.1 uncultured Dyadobacter sp.
ATCGGATCGGCAGAAAAGGGAGCATCCGTCCAGGGATTTTTGGCCGTTTCACTGCCCGATTTTGCAGGTTCGCTAATAGATGGCGAAAGATTTAGAAAATCCCTCAACTGCTCAAAAACAACGGTTTGATCGGGCTGATCGGGGAAATTTTTGCGAATGGTTTCAAAAGAAGGCGGACGTAATGCAGCTTCCATTCCCATCGTTTTGATGGCCATTTTCTGATCAAGCCCATATCCGAGCTCCTGAACGTCCATAGGCATCATTCCCGATTCGGGCTCCATCACAATGGGCTTCAACTTGGTGACAAGCGTTTCAAAATCCCCGTCGTTACTGGTCTGAAACGCCCACTGGTAGTAAACCGGGAAATCAAATCCGCGGGGCCGCGTTTCCTGCTGCGCGCTCTGGGTCCAGGCCGCATCCTGGGCCACCACGCCGGTAATGTCCAGCCCCAGGCCCGCTCGCCTGCCGGTTTCAAACGCCGGGATCAGGAATGCCCGGTAGGCTGTGCTTTTGTTCAATTTTCGGGGGCATAGCAAACGGCTCAGCGCCGAATCCGAGTCGGCATTCAGCTCATTGGTTACCCTGGTTTTCAGCTGTTCTACATCGCTTTCTTCGAGCGTTTCGTTGAAATGTACATGCGCCCATGCCCAGGTTTCGGCAGGGTTATGAAACGCGTCATTGAATATTTCCTTTTTGACGGATATAAACGGAAGCGAGTCCGGCAATTGTTTCAAGGTGTACTCATGGTTTTTCAAAACAACAAGCGCCAGCCATGGGCGCAGCCGCTTGTCATTGGCCCCATTTGGCGAAGCCGGGGTAAATCGCCATAAAAAATCCTCTTCATAGAACTCGATGTAAGCCAGGTTATTTGCCTCGTAATTGTTGACATTCGGAGCCGGATTAACCCGGATCAAAACCCTGTCGCTTACGTTCAGAACATCGCCCGGGCCGACTACCTGGATGACCTTGGCCACAATCTGCTCATTGCCGCCTCCTTCCAGATTTTCGGCCTGGACCGTTATCTGTACTTGCAGGTTGGCTCTTTCCAAAGCCGTTCCGCTCCCCAGCCCGAGGGTGTCCTTTTCGATGATTTGCGAATTAAGGCCCTGACGAAACCAGGGGATGAATGAATAGTGCGCTATGTCGGCCATGATTTTCGGGGATCTGTTTAGCTAAAACCGGGGTGAATCTCAGAATCAAACACACTAATGCTGCCTTAAACCATTTCAAGGTGATAGGCCGGGACCACTTTAATCTTGCCTTTCAGAGCCGGATCTGCATCGAGCAGCGACTTGACGGTATCGGAGGCATCTGAAAAACTGCCCGTCGAAAAGCCTTCATGTGCAATGTGCTTCATATTGAATTTATCGACGATCATAAAGGCCTCGTCGTGAACGTCAACATCGGCGCCGATTTGCTTCACTTTCTTGAAGGCGCTCTCCTTCGAAAGCACTGAGCTGCCTATTGCCCCGCCTTTGGCCATCAGCTTGAAGATGGATTTGTCAAAACCGGAAAAAACCGCCTCTGGCTCAGGTGTAGGATCAAAATCTGAAACTTTGACCTCGTACTCGACCTTCCGGTTGGCCCTGTGGTTAACCTGAATCCGGTTAGTCTCCGTAATGCGGATACCGCTTTTCATCTGCTCGTAAGAGGGAGCACTCAGCTTATCCTTGTCCTCCATATTCTTGAACATCGCCGGCGCAAATGCTTCGGTAGGATATTCGCGGGCTACTTCCATATCGCCGATCTTCACTTTGGAAATATCGACTTTATGAATATCGGCTGGTTTGTTCTCGCCAAATTTTTCCAGAACCTGGGCGATGGGAACAATTGTCTGGCTGATTTTAAATGATCCGTATGGCTGCAAAATCACCTTACCCGGCTCTTGGGGAATGTCTTTGAGGCTCACCAGGCCCGAGCGGTTGGCCGGAAGCTCCGCCGTCCAGTTAGTGTCCAGCTCCAGGGCCGCCATTGCTTTGGGCAGCACAGCGATAGTCGGCATTTCGATGCTGCTCTTGTCTCCCCATTCTTCGTCAAACCGGACTTTAATGGTAAAGAACAGAATGCTGAAAGACGCTGTACCTTTTGCATGCCAGGGGGTGGGACCCGACAGCTCAAAGTCAAGGGTGATCGAAAAGAGCGTCGTACTTCCCAGTTTCACGGCCAGCCCGGCCCCTATTCCCGCAATGAACATAAATGGCGAGAACTGGAACAAAACATCGAAGTAGAGATAACCCACGATGCTGAATGATGAAATACTGAAAAGCAGATCGAGCCGGGCACCAAACTGGATCGTGTTGGAGGTCACCGCGAAATAGCAGGTCAGCACCAGTTTCGGATTGTCGGCCAGGATAGTCAGCGTCAGTCTTTTGAGCGTCGGCAGGTGAAGGTCAGTCGGCGGCTTGAATGCGGGGTGAAACCCTCCGATGGTTAAAACAAAGGCTTTCGTTTGTCCCCAGCCCAGGCGCAATGCCATATCACCTTCAAGGGTAAAGGTCAGGATGCGGGAATTGTACAAGCTCGCGTCGAAGGAAAGCATTCCTTTTTCAAAATCGATGATTCCCACAAAATTGATCTGCAACCGCAAAACGGCTGCTTCCTCGGTAGGAAGAACAATTTTGACTACCCCCAGAATGGCAATGCGGACCGGGCTGGCGAATTCTACCACCAACCCAAAATCAACAGTAACCAACGCGGGCACGCCCCAGGTTATCCGCGCCATCAGGCCAATAATGAACTGGTCCTTTTTGGGCGGAAAAATGGCGGTAATAGCCTGAATGATAGAGGTAATATTATTGACAACATCCTCGGGAAACATGATGTTATCAACCGCGTTATTTTTGACACCTTCCCGTAAAGCGTCGACATTAATCGTCCGGTGAATGCCCAGTAAACCGCCCAATCCGCTCAGGAAAAATCCCATGGAAAGCGAAATACCCGGTGAAAATGTGGCGCTGATCACGATGAGCAGCGAAAAACCGTCGCTGCCGTCGGGCATACGCGTGTTGATCACGCAAATGGCTGCCACCTGAACGGTGTCCATAATGGAAAGTTCAAGCGCGCCGGCGTACATTTTTCTCGAATCATCAAAAAGAATGTAACCTCCCCCTTTGATGATCCCCGCATCCAGGCTCAGCCCGATGCCGACCGGCGGTTTGAAATCCACGTCCAGGTCCATAGGGCCAATATTGCCCTGACGGAAAAAGAGATTAGCCTGCAAACCGATGTTTTCGACCACAGCTACCAGTGGCCCCAGTTCCAGTTTCAGGTTTGCCCCCGCCTCTAATTTAAGCTTTTCATTGTCAGGTGCTAATCCGAGTGTAAGCCCGTTTATCGCAACTGGCCCCAGCTCGATATGTACCGGCAGATCAATGCTGAATTTTCCTCCTCCACTAATGGAAAAACCATTTAACAAACTAAATGCGAATGCCAGATTGGCCTCGGCAACGATATTAACGCCCGACAAGGCTGTCTGCAAAAATCCATCGCCGTCGCCTCCTTTGATCACCAGCCTGATGGCCTGGATCTGGGCTTCCATGCCCACATCGAGCTTGTTCTGCGCATTCTGGATAAACCATTTGGCGCCTAATCCCTGCAAGGCCAGCCGCGTTCCGCCCGAGGAGCCGATTAAAACAATCTCGGCGGCCCGGTCGGCCTTTTCGTGGATGAGAATAGACGCCCGGTAGGAAGCATTCAGGTTCAGCAGACCTTCCGCATTGAATGGTGGGCGTATGACAAGGCCTATTCCGTCAATGTTGGCGGTGGACTCGAATACAAGCTCTCCCCTGTCGCAAACATTGAATTGAAAATTGGCAACCCCCAGAAGGTAAGGAAGTAGCGCGATCCCTTTTTTCTTGCCGTCTGTTCCGTCGGTTGGCGAAAAAGTGATCCCGAACTGGGCATAGGTCTCGGCAGTGAGCCCTTTTTGAAACAACGGAAAACGCAGTTCCCGAAGCTGCGGGCCTGTAACGCCAAGCAAACCACGCGTCGCATCTGACTGAGGATAAAGTCCGCCCGGTAATGCAGATGCCTGCATTAAACGTTCAAGACGGCTCAGAAATTTATCGGAATTAAAGTTGGTGTCCCATTGGTAAGTCGCATTAAAAAGCTGAACCGGGCCCGTAAAAAGCCAGCCTATCCTATCCCAGTTGATCAGCCGCATGGACTGACCGGCAACCGGCGCCTGCTCGTATTCAATGAGTCCAAGCAGCAGCAGCGTCTCGTGGACTTCGGGTTTCTGCCGGCTGAAATATTCAAGCATCAGGTAGTCCGTCAGCCGCCTGGGCAAATCTTCGATGTTAGGGATCGCGGCCCCTCCCCCGCTTTTTATCGCATTATGCAGCTGCTCGATGGCATCAACGACAGCGACGACGCGGGCAAAAACATTTCCGATAGCTGTCGCTATGCCTACCTCGCCTGACGCCCCCGCCAGCTCCTGCACAGCCGTGACAAGATCGCCGCCTTTGCTGGCCATGCCCGACAACGCGCCGCCGAAAGCCCCGGCGGGAATCTCGTAGCCCAGCTTGCGAAATAGCGCAACGGCCTGCTCGGAGGTTTGTACGCCCCGAAGCGGGGCGATAGCAAGTCCGGTTTGGGTAAGGACGGATTTTAAAACATCAGGCATACAATTATTCCATTACAAGATGAATAGTATAATTCCTGTTACTAGTAAAAACCGGGTCTGTCAGCTTCTGACAACCGGTCCCTGACGATACTGCCCGATAATCCATTGAGATCTTGCCCCGGACATTCCTGACAAGACATCTTCAAAATTCGTGGTGTTGAAGTATGCATTCCGTAATGCTTCCAGGATGCGCCCGCAATGGACAATGTTGCTTTTGGGAAAGCGGATAATATTGAACAAATCGATGCGTTTGGTTTCCTCCATTGCTGCAAGCGCCTGCAAAAGGTTCTCTATCTGAACACGCCGTTGGGTAATGTCTTCGGGTAGTAATGTCCAGGCCGTCATGCCCGGAATGATCATTGAAAGCAGAAGCGGTCTGATTTCGCAAACTCCTGCGCCAGAAGATGATGCCGCAGCAAAATCCACGGAAGACGTGTTGATCGAGGCGGCCAGCTCATTGAGAATCGCCTTACGCTCCACCCGGTTTTTTCTTAGTGCACCGTCGTAGACCATGCTGAACACAAATTTCTTAAAGCCCTCCCCTGTTTCCGCTGTTTGCGGGGCAACGCTTTGATAATAAAGGTTATGCTCATTGATAAGCTCCCGCAAAACATCAGGGCTTCCCGCGGTCGGGCCCGTGGCGGAAACCGCCTGGTCGATCAATGTTTCCAAAGGCACACTGCTGACGACGATGGCCTGCTGCATGGACAATTCCGCCTGCACGGCATTTGCCGCGCCGAGCAGCTTAACGCCAACTGCCAGGCTTCCCGTTGCAACCGGCGTGTAGGTTTTTTCTCCGAAATCGGTCGTTTGAACATTGGGCGCCCCTCCGTTTTCGACAAAAGTCCACTCAAACGAAAGGGTTGCAGTAGCCAGTGCCGGGTCGGTTACCAGCACCACGTACGTATTTTCCCTTGCGACTACCACCGGATTGGAGACATACGAAATCAATGCGCATCGGCTGTCAGCAGCAGTCACGGCCTGGCCAAGGTCAGAGGGCTGCATGCCTGTCGGAATTCTGGTTTCTGTTTTGCGGACCGGCATAGCGTTACCTGTTGGTTTGACGAAAACTGATTTGCATAAACGCTGAAAAACCCAGCCTTAACTTGCTGAACGTCTCAGGGGGCATACTATTCAAAAGCGCGCCTGTAAGCATAAGGCCAATAGCCACATAACCTGCAAGCCGGCTTTCCAATATTTGACCAAAAACAACCATGCAGGCTAAACCTGACAAGCTCAGATAAAATGGCAAAAGCCCGTTTCGCCGTCTGGCGCCCTTGTAAAGTGCATATAAATTAAGGCAGAGCAAGGCGACGAAGAGCGGCAATAGTTTGATGGCAAACCGTAAAAAATGCATATTGGTTATGCCAAAAACGCTCAGATAAGCGGCCAGGCAAAAAGGGCATTTTGGAAAAAAAACAATGATGAAGCTAAGGACGGCAGAAAAGACAGCCCTGATTTTGGGTTGGACAAAAGCGGATATTTTGCTGGACCTTTTTGCTTGCTTCTCCACCAACTTTCCAAGCTCGGCTATGACCTCTTTGGATTTCCACCGCAATTGCCGGTGCCTGCCGACGATAGCGCCATGATGATCTAACACAAAGAGCTCAGTAGTATGGTGATTGACGATGGAACCCATGTAGTTGACTCCCAGATCAAAATAACGGAGCATTTGCCCCATGCCTGCTTCCACCCGGAAGACGCGGTTGTTTTCATCCAGGGTCATGCCTCTGGCTTGGCAATATGCCTTCATTCTGAATGGGTCGTCGTAGAATGAATCATAGGAAACGGCCGCAACCCTGACGTTTTGCCCAAAACCTGCTGCGGAGAGCTCTTTTTGCAGATCTCTTAGCCGGGCAATCGTCAGCGAGCATTTGTTTGGATTATCGCAGCGGGTGTAGAAAAACACGACCACGGCCGGTTTGCCGGTAAAGTATTCGGTGTAGCTGACCTTACTTTGATTATGATCTTCGAGCCGCACCGCCTCAGTAGCAAAGCTTTGCCCCCTGTTTGCAATACTGCGATAGATTTTCGCTAAAAAGCCTTCATTCGTTGCCCCAATACCAGGGAATTCACAACATGTGTGATCGACTGGACGCGTATCATTTTCAATTACATCAATGGCTTTTTGAAACTGCCGCCTAAGATCGTCACTAATGTAATCGTCCTTGCAAATCCGTTTCAGATCCGCAACAGACTGCCTCGCGCTGCTTCCCAGCCATTCGAAAGTCGTACAGATTTCGGCTAACGCGGTAGTTTGCTGCTGGGCGGAAATTTCGAGTCCGGCCGAGTAAAAAGACACTTTATTATCGCTAAGCCTTACGTTACCTACCGCTTTTAGGAGATATGGGCAAAGCCCCGCGCGAGGTTCGGGCAATCCGCGGAGAGCCACGGCTGCCGCTGCCACAAGATAGGCATACTGCTCAGTTTCGAGCACTTCCAGCACAAATGGAAGAGCCGCTTCGGGCAGCCCGGTATGTAAAAACGCTGCGAAAACAAAGGCTCTTTTCCGCTTCACTTCGTTTGCACTCTTATCCCGGTACTCGTGGTGCTGCTGCCGAAGATAGGGCAGCAACAATTTACCTGATCCAGGCTGGTGCTTGGCCCGCTCAATCACAGCCGCCATTGCCGGGGCTGCATGTTGCTTTTCAAGCGCTGGTATGTCAAAAGCTCGAAGCATAGGATCTTTATCTACTGTTTAAGAATTGATCTGCCTTTTGAATGTATTTTTCAGCCATCTGATTGAAATCCTCATCGCTGGCGGACCTTGCTAATGCCCTGCTCCTACCCATATTGCGAACGTTGTTGACGAATTCCTCGTCACTAAATACCTGATCTGCACTGCGGAAATGCATCAGCGCATTCAAGCTCGCCGTACGGATCTCGGACTCTTCGTCATCGTCAAGCACCAAAGGTTTTGCAAGGCCTATAAAGTCATCCGGATGCGCCGCCTGAAACGCCGCAGCGCTCGTCATGCGGACCTCATTGGCCTGCCCCTTGTCATTTAAAATATTGGCGATCAACGGCTTGGAATCCTGATCAAAAGCCAGCGCATGAATGGCTTCGATTTTAACATTATCATCTGTGGCAGGATTTTCAAGAATCTCCCTCACGGTTGGGTAATAGGCCGCATGCGGGTCGTACGCGAGCAGTTGGATTGCTTTTGCAGAGGAGACAAGGGCGTTTTGCGGAGATCTTAACCCTTCCAGTAACCTGTTTTGAACCAGCTCGTCTTTGTAGATGGCCAGCTGCTCGGTAGCTTTTTCGCGAAGTTCGGTGCTTCTATCCTCCAACAGGCCTCTTAAAATTTCGATGTATTCCGCTTTAAGTGCCGCAAATGCTTTGGACGAAAAAGTAAGGACGTTGGCCTGCTCAAAAACGCTTTTTCTCAACGCTTCGGGTTCTGTCTGATCCGAGAGAATTCCCAGCAGTTTCCGGAGAGCATCCATGTCTTCACTGATCGAGTTCAGCACCTTCACCAGCGCAAGCAGCCGGATCTCCAAGTCAGTCTGTTTATCAAAAAGCAGCAGTAAAGCTTTTTGTACCGCGCCGGGTTCGCGCAGGTATGGCGTATTGCGCAGGGCTGCCAATATCGACGCGCTATCGGCTGCGGCCATAAATGCGGCTTGGGCAGTTTCAAACTGATTATGCGCAGCTTCTACTTCTGCCCTTAGCCGCCGGTAATATTCCTCATTTTCTTCCATACGAATCTACTTAAAAAGGTACATCATCGTAGTCGAAGTGGGTGCTGTTGCCCTGCGTCTTACCGATATGGTCAATCGTTTCGCCCACCGTAACCAGCGCAGAGGGCTTGGAAGCAAATCCCAGCTGGGGCATCAGCCCCCCCGTTGCAAAGCCGGGCCGGGGAGGATTGACATCCCCGTTCCATGGCCACATTGTATCCGAAGGGTTGTCGCCTATCGTTGCTCCCGACTGCGGACTGTACGCTGCCGGATTTGACGAAGACCACAGATTATTAGCGGCCTGCCACCTGGACCAGAGCCTGTCCACATTACAATGCAGCAGATAGAAAAGCGGGTCTCTGGTTGCCAGGCCGATTGATCTGATAGGCCCAGCTATAAAGCTGCTGTGTGCAACGCCGTGCGGGTTGCCCTCCATTCTTCTGAAATTGGCAAAAGTGATGTTACCCCCATTGTTGCCCAGTGCTAATGTCTGTGCCTCGGTAAGAATATCGATATCCCCATTTACAGGATCGAATATCTTTGGCACCTGTGAAGTCGTATTCCAGTCACAATTACGGACCATTCCAAAGGACCAGTTTCTCAACGGGTTTGCCGGCGTGAGCACCACCCTGTCCAGGGATACAGGTTTGCTGCCCATAAATTCCGGGGTGAATAAATTGGGCGCTGGCTGATCAAAACGCCAGTATGGCAGGCTAACGCTTGGATGATTGACCTGCATGCGCCGCTCCAAGTCGAGAATAAAAGCGCGGTGCCATGGCAAAAACGCGGGACGGCTGTGAATTTCAGGATCTGCCTGATTATTGTGCCCATCCAGGTAGCGCTGATACTCGGCTCCGTTCAGGTTCAGCTCCATGATCGCATCCAGGAACCGGTCCCTTTCGCCGGCAGTCAGATTATTGGCATTCTTTCTTACCCGCACCATAAACGTCCGTTCTGTCAACCCCGCGTTTGTTGCCGTTTCTACGGCCACCAGGGAATTGTCCTGATCGTCGGTACTTGGCGAACCGAATTTTCCCCCGATGAAGAAATTGGCGGGTGTGCC
>CAMLNK010000088.1 GCA_946481035.1 uncultured Dyadobacter sp.
GCGTTCAGGCCTCCGTCCAGCAGGATATTTTCGCCATTGATGTAGGCGCCGGCGTCGGAGGCCAGCAGTACCACCAGGCCCTTGATATCGTCGTGGTTAGCCATGCGGCGGAGCGGCACTTTTTTGCAATAGTTATTCAAAAAAGCTTCGGGCTGGTTGTTGAACAGCCCGCCCGGGCTAATGCAGTTGAACCGGACGTTTTTCCCCGCATTCATCTGCGCCATGTAACGCGTGAGGTTAATGAGCCCCGCATTGTGAAAAAAGTAATCCGGCGGCAGGTCGCCCATACCGACCGTCCCTTCATAATTGGACAAATCCGGGCCGAACATGCCCATCATCGACGCGATGTTGATCACACTCCCGCCCCCGCTTTGCACGATCAGGTCGGCCATTTCACGCATAATATCCACCATGCCGGTCGCATTCACCTGCATCGACTCCTCAAACTGGCTCAGCGGTGCATTATAACCTTTCATAGGGCGCGAAACTGCATTGTTAACAAAGCCATCCAGCCGCCCGAATCTTTCCAGCACCCCGGCCTTCAAAGCCATTACCGACTCATGCGCTCCCTGATCCGCCTCCATCGCAAGCACATCTAGCCCCCGTTCGCGGAACACCGCGGCCGTTTTCTCCGCCGACGCCAGCTCTCTGGACGTGGTAATCACCGTAGCATCCGCCTCAGCCAGGCCTTCCACAATGCATTTCCCATAGTTTCCGGAACCGCCCGTAACGAGGATCACTTTGTTTTTCAGGCTTAATAGATCTTTGACATTCATTTTGTGAGATGTTGCGTTTTTTGTCGTCTGTTATGCGATTTTGACCATAGACCATGGACCAATGGTTCGGCACATTTTTCACTTGGCAAACTGTGGTCTATGGTCGGCGGTCGGCAGTCCGCGGTCGGCGGTCTATGGTCGGCCGTCACAACGCGATCTCTACCCCGCTCCGTTCCAAACTCTCCTTCGCCCCGATAATCACCTGCATGATCCGCTCCGTTTTCTCAAATGCCAACCGCGGCTTACCCTCTTCCAGCGAGCGCACAAACTCTATAATATTGTCCCGGAACATCGAATAGGAATTCCGGATATCGATCAGCTTCCAGCCATTCTGCCCGAAAAGCGAGATCTGGAACGTGCCTGTAATGTCCATGAACAGGTGCAGCATGATATCCGGGCCATCGGCCATTTTCAGTTGAATAATCTCCTTATCCGCCCGGCCGATATGCCGCACCGAGTGCGGTATCGGATCACCGAGAATGCTAAAAACGCCTTCCAGCAAATGCACTCCGTACTTTTTCCAATCCTTCTTCCCTACCGCCGTAACGAGTTCCAGTTTCCCGAACGATTGTATCTCCTGCCGCGCAATGCGGCATTCGTTGGCGTAGCGCATCGACGAGCACGACATCAGGAACTTCCCCGCCCGGTGCTGCTCCGCGAACCACGCCAGGTCCTCCCGGGAATAGGCCAGCGGTTTATCAATGAAAATCGGAACGCCCGCTTCGATAAACGGCATGGCCATTTCGCGGTGATTTTCAGGATCGTCGCGCGCCAGTATCACCGCGTCCACCTCACCGATCATCGCTTCCAGGCTGCCGCTAACATTTTCAATGCCGGCACCTTTGGCAATACTCTCGGCGATTTCCACTTCCTGCGCCCATACGTGCTTAACGCGCGCGCCGGGAATGCCCAGCGTATCGCGGTTCGCTTCCAGGTAGGCAGTTACCGCAGGATAACCTACACGGCTTATTTCATCCCCATCAAATACCCCATTGATAATGGCCGACCACGAGTAAGGATGCGCGTTACCGGGGCTCATGCCGATGATACCTATATTCATTTTTGGTGCTTTTGGTGCTGTAAGCTGTAAGCAATAGGCCATAAATCCAATCCCTGGATTGATTATACGATTTTCACTGTCTCGAACTGTAAAAACTTAAAGCTTATAGCTTATAGCTCATAGCTAACAGCCCTACCGCAGCCACCCCATCCTGTCCCAATGCGGGAGGTTCAGAAATTCCGGCTCGGGATAGGCCATCTGGCTGGCGTTTTTTAATGTATTCGGTTCCATCATGGCGCCGCTGGCCGTTGCCAGGGCCTGATGGAGGTATTCGGGCTTGTCGATACCGACGAGCACCGAAGCAATGCTTTCAAACGACAGTGCAAATCGCGTTGCGAGCGTGGGCAGGTCAGGAAATCCGGCACCCAGCAGCGAATGGTAATGCCCGATATGCCGCTCCACATCTGCCAATGCGGGATGCAGGTTCCTGCCCCGGTCGCTGAGCAGGCCCTTCATCAGCACCGACCGAACCACTATCCCAACGCCATTTTCCACTGCATCGTCAAAACAAGCCGCGTGCCGCTGGTCCATCAGGTTGAAAGGCAGCTGGATCACATCCCAATGCCCTGCCGCAATCGCTGCCGCAGTCTCGGAAGACAAGTAAGTCGACACCCCCGTGGCGCGAATGACACCCTGGCTTTTCAAATCCTGAAACGCCTCGGCAATCACCTCGTTATCAAGAATTTCCTGATCGCCATAATGTAGCATAAAAACATCTATATAATCGGTTTGCAGCTCGCGGAGGCTTTCTTTTAATGAGTTTTGAATAAAAGTTTTCAGTGCATGATCCGGCGGCAGGGCGCCACTTGGATCGCGGAAGTGCCGGCATTTGGTCGCCAGTACAATATTCTGCCGTTTTGAAACAAAAGCCTTGCCCATAATGGTCTCGCTTTCACCGTACAATCGGGCCGTATCGAAGAAATTGATGCCTTTTTCGAGCGCTTCGTGCAGCAGGCCGATCGCCTCCTTTTCCGACAGCATATCCTCCCGGCCTTGCACACCGATGCCATACGGCACGCCGATCTCCACGCCGCCGAAAGCGATTTCGGACACCTGCAATCCGGTAAGGCCCAATTCTTTGTATCTCATTTAGCCGAAGTAGTCTGATTTTCAAGATAGGATGCGGAGCCCCCGGCTGTTGAGTTACCGGCGAAGGATTTTACCAGTTCCTGACAATACCGCGTAAGCCCGACTACATCCGCGCCCACGCTCACAAACTGGTAACCCATCGAGACCAGGTCGTTCAGGTTACCCGGCCCGCCCACCGTACCGGCAAATTTGCCATGCTTGCGGGCCACTTCGGCCACGCGAATCCGCGTTTCGAGCAATTTGGGATGGTCCCATTGCCCAGGCGCGCCGATACCCTGGCTGAAATCGCCCGGACCGAAGAAAAGCATATCATAACCTTCCAGCGCCGCGATGGCTTCCAGGTCGTCGAGCGGCTCGGGATCTTCGATCTGTAAAATAACAAACCGCTCCCGGTTAGCTTCTTCGAGGTACGCATTGAAATCCACGGCCGTGTAAGCTCCATCCGCATTGCCGCCATCTATCGGGCGAAGGCCTGTCGGGTGGAACCGGGTCATATGGATTACCTTCCGGGCATCTTCCAGCCCCATGATGTGCGGCACCATAATGCCGGTAGCATCCATTTCGAGCGGCCGGATGTAATCGCTGTAACTCCCGCGCGGCACCCGCACGAGCAGGTCCGTATCCTGCGATTTGGCCGCCCAAACGCACCCGGCCAGCACCGACCAATCGAGCCCGATATGCTCTTGATCGGCCCATACGCAATCAAAACCGCCTATTCCGGCGATTTCGGCCACACGCGGCTCGGAAAGGTTCATTTTGAAACAACTCACAATTTCGCCCGCCCGCAATTTGCGCAGCACCCGGCTAGCCCGCATTTTCAAAGTATGTCGCTGTTAATGTAAAACCTGAATGTAATGTAACCCAAAAGTAGCGGCTGCCCAATTGGTCTTCTATTACTTTTATGGGTGATTCTGATACTATCTTTCACATTTGGGAATGCGGCCATAAATGCGTTAATTTAGAAAAGCATCAAAGCGACCATTATGACTGTTTTGTCAGCCAGCTTATCGAAAAGCAAACAGGAAAATCTGCCCGACAACCTCATTCGTGAAGTGATCGCGGGAGAAGCATATTATTACAAAGGCTATAAAGACGTGGTAGCCGGCACTATAACAGCAGAAGAAATAATGGGCAGCAGCGCTTTGCAATCCGTGCTGATCATGGCCCTCGGCTTTTTCATCAAGTCGAGGCTCGATAATGCACGTTACTGGCTCGCAACGAATGAAGCGGGCATTCACCTCGGCCCGCAGAACAATCTGTCGGTCGACCTGGGTATTTTCAGAAAGGCGGAGGTGAACCTGAACAACCAGTACTTCAATTCCTCGCCGGAAGTAGCCATCGAAGTCGACGTGCGCATCGATACCGATCACGATCTCGATTACATTTTCTCCAAATCAGGTGTGATGATCGACCACGGAACCGATACGGTAATATGGATCATGACCAGGCACAAAAAAATAATGGTGATCCGCAAAGACGAGGATTCCCTCATTTACGATTGGGATCGTGACGTTGCATTACTACACCACGCTGCCGAACCGATTACGCTAAACCTTCAAAAATTGATCGAAGCGGAGCAAATTGAATGCTAGTTTCCGCGCTGACCGATCTTCAAAATAGCATAAGCCGCTGCCGCTCTCACATCGTAGTCTGCCGCTGGATCACCGAGCGGCATTTTGTTCTCAAACATTTCCGATAATACGGGCAAATCATCCGCATTTCCTTTCGCTGCCAGCGCCATGGCCATTTCGGACCGTCCGCCTTTTGTGGGAGCCGCGTGGTAATTCAGCAATGCAGTTTTGATTGGCGGAAGCTTTCCGTCGCCAGGGTTTATAGCCGTCAGCCACGCGGCACTGAGCATATTCACCCGTGCAGCCGAAGTTTCGGGCTCTTTCAATGCTGCGTCGGCCAGTAGCTCCCATTGACGATCGTTCAAATCTCCCAATTGCCGCAATGCATAGGCTGAAATCGACTTTTTCGTCCAATCCGGATCGGATAACAGTGTTAAATTTTTTACCAATCCCATTTTGACAAATTCCAGCTGCCTTCCCGAATCGAAGGCCGTGCTCCAAAATGTGTACAACGCCAATGCGGGCAGGTTGCTTTCAAGCGCCCTGCGGGTAGTTTCGGGCGCATCGGCAAGCGTCGAAATGTGAAGCTTCGCCAGCGTTTCGGCAGCATGAATGCGATCTGCGCCGTCTTCGTCGAGAAAAGCTGCCTTAATCTTGTTTAACCAAACCAACCTTTCAGATTCATTATCAGTACATTGGGACAACACCCTCCAAATACCGACCCGGTATTGCGGTTTGGCACCAAGGCGTTTTTCCTCCGTGAGAAATTCAGCCCGTACACCTTCGGGGTAGCCGGCCCAAAGCAAATATTCCGCCGCATGGACTTTGACCCACTCCTCTTGTTCATGTAAAACTTTGCGCAGCAGGGCAATGCAGGCCCCGGTTCGTACCGTTTCCTGCGCTATGGATTTGTTTGAAACAATCATGACCAACAAAATGAAAATGAGACGCATAGGTCACCAGCTCGTCCAGCCGCCGTCGACGGCCAGGTTGTGCCCGGTAATGTAGGTAGCCGCATCCGAAAGCAGGAACGCCACCGCTCCCGCAATTTCCGGCGACTGACCGACACGGCCCAGTGGCGATTTACCGGAGAGACGCGCAATAAAATCCGGATGATCCGCCTGCACTTTCGGGTTAGGGAACGGTCCGGGCGAAATGCAGTTGCAGCGCACCTGCGCCTGGCCGTAATGGACAGCCAGGTACCGGGCCATTTGAATAATACCGGCTTTTCCGACACCATACTCGACCGGGTTTTTGTTCATCGGATCCTGATAAACCTCCGGATAAGGCGATACCATGCCATACATGCTCGAAAACAGCACCATACTGCCCCGCCCTTCCGCGGCCATCGCATTGCCGACTTGCCGGCACAGCGCCCAGGTGGCGGTCAGGTTTCCATGGTTCACGCGGTCGAAATCCGCTTCGGTCACTGCATCCATGGTTTTAGCGGTGGTGAATGCGGTAAGGTTCACCAGCCCGTGCGGCACGCCCCATTGCGCCAGCCAGGCATTCACGCGGCGCTCGCAAGCGGGAATATCGGCAATGTCGGCATCACCGGTGGCTATCTTACCTTCCAGTCCGGCATTCGCGGCAAATTCAGCGGCACGCCCGTCCAGGTCGATGCAAAGTACTTCTGCTCCCCGCCCTTGCAAGGCCCGAACGACCGCCTGGCCAAGGTAACCGGCCCCGCCGAAGACCCAAATGCGTTTCCCGGTCAGGCTAAACAGGTTTTCCATTTTATTTATAAATCAATCATTTACCAATTTCAAGGATTGTCCCGGCGATATGCCTCGTGCCATTATCGATGTTGAAATAATAGGTTACCAGTACTTGCTTGTCATTCAGCTGCACAGCCCATGGATAGCCGATATCGTACCCGCCGCCGTCTTCGCGCAGCACGATTTCTTTGGCCGTCGCGAAATCGGTGCATTCGGCGTTGAGAATGCGGGCGCGGATACCGAAAGGCTTGTGCCGATAGCCGTACACGAGCAGCACGCGCTTGTCGGGCAGGCGCATGGCTTGCAGCGGATGCCCCTGAAAACCCATTTTCTCCCATTTACCAAAACGCTTGCCACCGTCCGTCGACCGTGCAATGCACGCCTGGTCGTCCAGCTCTGCCGAACGCAGGAACGCCACCAGGTCGCCCTTCGGCGTCTCGTAAATGGAAGTTTCGTTAAATGAAGCCTTCTCGTCCTCCGCTACTACGCAGGAATACTTCCAGGTAAGGCCTTTGTCTTCGGAAATAAGCAGGTGATTGGTGGTCTTCTTCGGCTTATTCGACTCACTCGCAGCCGATACCCAGAAAATACGCCCGTCCCTGCCCTCGTACATCGCGCCGCGGTTGTAGGCGGGAACCGGTTTGCCATACACATCCAGGTTAATTTCCGGCTGAATATGAGGCGGATAAATCGGTCCCTTCCAGGTTTTACCGCCGTCGGTCGAACGGACGATGTAGCCGCCCAGAAATACGGCCTCGCCGGTCATGAAATAGGGTTGTTTCAGCTTTTCCATGCCGTCGGGACGCAGGAAAGCCCACCCGTAGCTCGCGCACAGCAGCGTACCGTCGCGGAGTCGGAGCATGCACGGGTCCTGCGAACCGCCGAGCGAATGGGCGTACAGCAGGTCAGGCTCCTTCGTCCAGGTAATGCCGTCTTTGGACTTCACAGTAACCAGATAACTGTTCGGATCGACGTGGCTGCTTGCTTTCTCGCCAAAACCTCTGCGCTCGGGTGCCCGCCGGAATGCGACGAGGATTTCACCGTCTTTTTTCTTCACCACTGAGGGAAATGTGGCGTAAAACTGCTTGTCCTGGTAAATGACGATATCGCGCACCTTGCGCACGCCGGGAACGCTGTCGCCTGGCATGGCGGTCGCCGCACTGAGCGCATTGGAAACGCAAACGAATGCAACTAACAAGCTCTTCTGCAAAATATTCATATTTATAATTTATTGTAAATCAAATGATTAACATTATCACAATTTACCCGGATATGCCTCTGCCTGCCAGGATGCGTCGCTGGGCCGGTTATCCCACAGATCGAGTCCTTCAAAAATCTGTTTCGGATCATTGCGGTCCCCGAATTTCTCGGGAAGCGGACGAAACTGCGCAGGCACGCCATAAGCCAGCGAATTGGCAGGAACATCCTGCATTACCACCGCACCCGCGCCCACAAACACATTATCGCCGATCGTGACGCCCGGCCCGATGGTGACGCCCCCGCCGATCGCAACGTGGTTCCCGATGGTCGCGCCCGCCACGCCCGCCTCGCGCATAGGCAGCATCGCGTTCAGAAAATTCACGCCCGGCCCGATAAACACCATACTTCCGATCACAGTACGGCTCGGAATATACACATGGGCCATGATCTTAACGCCTTTCCCGATTTTGATCCTCCCTTCGAGCGTCGTGCCATGCAGGATCACCACACGGTCACCGATCTCGCATTCCGCGCGTATGAGCACATTATGCCCGCAGGTGAAGCGGTCGCCGATAACGGTATCCGCATAGACGATCGTACCGCTGTGGATACGGGCACCCTTCCCGATCACCAGCGGCTCGCGCCAGCCCGGGTACCGGTATCCCAGCATTACATTCGGTTCTATTTCGGCGCCGGCGCCTGTCCGGCAATTTCTCATTTCCTCTGCGTTTTGCATTTCGGTACCGTTTGGGCACCCCGGGTTGAAACCCGGGGTTAAGGAATAGGCGCTCCTAAGGAGCTAAATCTATTACCGTCGGTTTTAACCGACGGGTGGCGGGCCGGGCCTAGCGGGCAAACTCGGCCAGTTTAGTAACAGCCACTACCGCACAGGCGTCGCCGCCGGGAGCTTTGTAGGGCGGCACATTACCGCGGTAGCGAAAGTAGCCGGCCTGGTATTCACGGTCGTCGCAGGCCGTTGCGTCGGGGATGTAGCCATAGGCGCCATCCGTATAGCCGCCGGTGAGCACGCAAGGCAATGCCGCCTCCTGCTTGATTTTCAGACCTGTTTTTACGAAAGGCTCGTACGGCAGCCCCACAAAGCCGACGTCACCGAAACGGGCCACAACAATGCTGATCGGCAACTCGGTCGGCACATTTTTCAGGTTGTTGGTTTTATGCTGGTCCAGCGCCCACACATACCACGGCCGTACCGACTGCACCAGCCTCGCACGATACGGCGGCGTCAGCGCTTTTGGGAAGTTCATACCCACGCATTCATACGTGTTTTCATCGCCGGAATCGCCTCTTTGGATAAAAGCATCGATCGAATCCAGGTCCTTTTGCAAGCTAGGCTGGCTTGGAAGCGGCGCCAGCGGCACGCCGACAACCTCCCGGCTCCATTCCAGCCCCGTTCGTTTGGATTTGCGCAGCGATTTCGCCGCGATCACAAACGTTTCTCCAAGCTGCTCTCCCAGTAGCCGTGCCTGTTCGATGGTGCCCGTAAGCATGTGTTTCGCATTAATATCGCCTCCGCAGCCTTGCACAAATGCCACAGGGGCCCCACCCAGGTATTGCGACAATCGCTCGGAAGCCACCTGCGGGAACTGCCCGTAGCTCATCATTTTTTCGGGGTTGTAGGCAGCTACCGGATGCCCGGTGAAAAACGAGAATGCAGCGACGGCTTTGTCCGCGCGGCTTTTAAACACCACCACCATCGCTTCCGGGTCGATCAGTCCGCGGTAGCCTTCGCCAACCAGCAGCCGGTCTTCCTCGCGCATGAAATAGGTCTTTCCATTAAGCCTGCGGCCCCGGCGGTTGTAGGTAATGCGGTTTTCTTCGGCCACGCCCCATTCTACCGTCACCGGTTCAAGGGTTTTGGCGAGCTGCGCCGCTGCTTTGCGAAGTTTTTTCATAAAATCCTGGCCCAGCTCCCAATT